>CAIJHZ010000046.1 GCA_903820565.1 uncultured Actinomycetes bacterium | reverse complement strand
TTGAACCATGCGTGAACTGTAAAGATCAATCAGCCGAACTCGCGAGTAGGCATTGCGAATTGAGGGGTTATATGTGCCGAATGTGAGGCATCTCTTATGAAAGTGGACCGTACTGGGATCGAACCAGTGACCCCCACAATGTCAATGTGGTGCTCTACCGCTGAGCCAACGATCCTTAGGTGGTTGAACTATACAACAGTGACTTATCGGGCGTAATCATCCTCAATTCGCTCAATATCGTCTTCACCAAAATAGGTACCAGTTTGAATCTCAACAAAAACAAGCTCTTCATTTCCTGAATTTCCTATGCGGTGGAGCTGTCTCATTTCAACACTGACAGTTTCACCCGGATGTTTTTCAAATGTTTGACCATCAATAACAACGGTTGCGACACCAGAAACAATGAACCAATGTTCGCGACGCTTTTGGTGCCGCTGATACGAAAGACGAGTACCAGGTATTACATAGATGCACTTAACTTTATGGAAATCACTTTCCTGCAAAACTTCATACCGACCCCAAGGCCTGGTTGAATCATCTGCAGACATTTTCAACTTCCTCCGTTGTGTGTAGACCAAACTCTTTTACTAATGATGGAGGTCGGGACGGGATTTGAACCCGTGTAGAGGGATTTGCAGTCCCTTGCCTCGCCTCTCGGCCACCCGACCATAAAATATCGCCGCTAGATCTCATTCCTGATTAGGGAACAATCCAAACGGCGAATATCAGAGCGGACGACCGGGTTCGAACCGGCGACCTGAACCTTGGCAAGGTTCCGCGCTACCAACTGCGCTACGTCCGCGAGGAAGGCAAATCTATCGCAGGAGAGCCCTAAGCGCCAAAGTGAGGTTGATTGGTTAGCGTTATCCCGTGCCATATGCGGAAAATACTTCACTCTTTTGGATGGGTGGCAGGCTTGCGACCGATCTTGTCGAAGTTTCACATGATCCAGAGTGTTTAAGCGATGGTGCATTCTGGGCGGTATCAACAACTTTTGAAAATCACTTCACAGCTGCAAAGTTTGCAACAGTTGTAGATGCGCCTTTTCCAATAACTCCATGGATCCCGCTGAAGGGGTTGTGGAGTTCATCGTTGAATGCCGATCAGTATGTCGATTATGTCGAGCGCATCCGTAACGCAGTTTCAGAGGGATGGGTTTATCAAGTCAATGCCTGCCGACGACTAACCCACCCCGATGACGGGCAATCATTACGCGGACTTTTTTCTGAGATATTGAAAAACAATCCTGCGCCATGGGCAAGCTACCTTGAAATTCCTGGAGTAATGATTGCATCTGCTTCACCCGAGCTATTTCTACTTCGCAATGAGTCAACTGTAAAAACGTCCCCGATCAAAGGTACCCAGCCAACACATACTGAAAAATTTGGAGCAAAAGATCAAGCAGAAAATGTCATGATCGTAGATTTAATGCGAAATGACCTCGGTCGCATCTGCAAGAGTGGAACTGTTGAAGTCCCTCGATTGCTCTCGAGTGAAGAGCACCCTGGACTGCAGCACCTAGTCTCCGATGTGCAGGGTGAATTATTGGACAACATCTCATGGACCGAAATTTTTAGCGCTCTTTCTCCGCCAGGTTCTGTCAGTGGGGCACCAAAATCATCTGCAACACAAGTCATCTCTGCGAATGAAATTGATCGAGGACCTTATTGCGGTGCTTTAGGCTGGGTAGAAGGAAATAACGCAGCCCTATCTGTTGCGATACGCACATTCTGGAAAGATACACAGATTAATTTTGGTACTGGAGCCGGAATAACATGGGGAAGTAATCCACTATCTGAATGGGAAGAGACCCAATTGAAAGCCAGACGATTAATTTCTATCGCTGGGGGAGAGCTAACGTGAAAGTAATATCCAATGGATCCTTTCTGCCGCTAGAACAATCGCGATGTACTCCACTCGGATGGCTAGAAGGCGCTGGTATTTTTGAAACTATTAAAACCGTTGATGGAAAACCGTGGGCGTTATCTCGACATATGCGTAGAGCGGTTAATAGCGCGGCTAGAGTGAAAATACTCTTACCGAGTGAAGAACTAGTTCGGGACTCGATTGCATCATTGCTAAAGGAAGAAATTCATCCAACGGGCCTATTGCGAGTTTCCTTTGATGCGTCAGGAAATTGGGCAGCGGTTCATCTTCCTTACTCTGAACAATTGCTACCTGCAAAACTTGGAATCCATCCGGAGCCACTTGTGAACGATGGGGTACCCATAAAAAGTTATCCGTACAACCATCGACTCGAAATCCTTGAGCAAGCGCGGGAACAAGGATTCGATGAGGCATTAGTAATAAGTTCTGAGGGCAAAATTTGCGAAGGTTCAGTGTGCAATATCCTGTTCAAGATCGAAGATATCTGGTGCACTCCTCCTCTTTCTGACGGAGTGTTGCCCGGGGTTATGCGAGCTTTAGTGATTGAGAATTGCGATGTGTTGGTGCGCTCTATCGCGGTATCGGAAATAGAGAATATTGAATCAGCATTCTTATTGAGTAGTCTGCGGATTGCACAGCCCGTTGCTTCAATAGATGGCCGAGAATTATCCCAATCACCTGAATTTAGGGATGAAATACACGCGATGGCACTAAGGACTTCGGTAGGCTAGGCATATGTCTCAGATATCGATCACAGTTGATGGCGCCAAGGTTTCAGTTGAGCCGGATCAACGTCCAACTCATATCTTTGCTGACAATAAAGAAGTCGTTGTGTGTAAAGTCAACGGGATCTTAAAAGATTTATGGACAGATCTAGTTGATGGCGATGTAGTTGAGTCTGTTTTAATTTCATCACCAATCGGTCTAGAAGTTTTGAGGCATTCGACTGCTCACGTAATGGCACAGGCTGTCCAAGAGGTTTACGCACATACCAAATTAGGGATTGGCCCTCCTATAAAGGACGGTTTCTATTATGACTTTGATCCGCAAAACACCTTTAACCCTGATGATCTAATAAAAATCGAAAGTGCTATGCGCAAAATCATCAAAGAAGGTCAACGGTTCAAGCGCCGTGTAACTACCGAGGCAGATGCCCTAAAGGAGTTAGCGCACGAACCGTACAAATGTGAATTGATTGGTATCAAGGGCCCTGCAGGCGAAGAAGCATCTGTCGAAGTTGGTGGCTCTGAGTTAACTATTTATGACAACTTGGGTCGCGACGGCAATCCTGTATGGAGTGATCTATGCCGAGGACCTCATTTGCCATCTACCAAGAATATTCCTGCATTTAAACTGATGCGCACAGCAGCTGCTTATTGGCGCGGTTCTGAAAAGAATCCAATGTTGCAACGTATTTATGGAACCGCTTGGCCTTCACAGGATGAAATCAATGCATATTTAGAGCTTTTAGCAGAGGCAGAAAAACGCGATCACCGTCGCTTAGGAACTGAACTAGATCTATTTTCATTTCCTGAAGAAATCGGTTCAGGCCTTGCTGTGTTCCATCCAAAGGGTGGGATTGTGCGTCGCGCCATGGAGGATTATTCACGTATTCGTCATGAAGAAGAGGGTTACGAGTTTGTGTACTCACCCCATTTAACTAAAGCAGCATTATTTGAAACATCGGGCCACTTGCAATGGTACGCCGATGGAATGTACCCACCAATGATTTTGGATGAGGAGTACAACGAAGACGGAACCGTTAAACGTGCCGGGCAGCAGTACTACATGAAGCCTATGAATTGCCCATTCCACAATTTGATTTACAGATCTCGTGGCCGTTCCTATCGAGAACTTCCTTTGCGTTTGTTTGAGTTTGGAACTGTTTACCGTTACGAGAAATCTGGCGTGCTTCACGGAATCACACGCGCACGAGGCTTTACGCAAGATGATGCACATATTTATTGCACAAAAGAGCAAATGGTTGGCGAACTAGATTCCTTACTGACCTTCGTCCTTAACCTGCTGCGCGACTATGGCCTAAATGATTTTTACTTAGAACTGTCAACAAAGAACCCTGAAAAATTTGTAGGAGACGATTCTGATTGGACTGAGGCAACAGAAGCACTTCGAAGAGCTGCCACTGCACAAAATCTTGAACTTGTCTTAGATGAGGGTGGTGCTGCTTTTTACGGTCCTAAGATTTCAGTGCAGGCAAAAGATGCTATTGGTCGCACATGGCAGATGTCCACGATTCAAGTAGATTTCCAATTGCCACAACGTTTTGAATTGGAATACTCAGCAACAGATGGAACACGTCAACGCCCAGTAATGATTCACCGCGCATTGTTTGGATCCATCGAGCGCTTCTTCGGCGTTCTAACAGAGCATTACAGCGGAGCATTTCCGCCATGGCTTGCACCTGTTCAAGCAATCGGCATCCCAGTGGCTGATACTTTCGGTGATTACTTAGGTGAAGTTATTCAGCAAATGCGCAAGGCAGGAATCCGCGCCGAACTTGATTCATCAGATGATCGTATGCAAAAGAAGGTTCGCAACGCACAAATGCAGAAGATTCCATTTATGGTTATAGCTGGTGAAGAAGATCAAAAGGCTGGGGCTGTTTCCTTTCGCTATCGAAATGGTGAGCAGAAGAATGGAATCCCGATTGCCGA
Organism: uncultured Actinomycetes bacterium; assembly: GCA_903820565.1. Classification (GTDB taxonomy): domain Bacteria; phylum Actinomycetota; class Actinomycetes; order Nanopelagicales; family Nanopelagicaceae; genus Planktophila. The sequence continues at coordinate 7,444 of CAIJHZ010000046.1, read as the reverse complement.
TGCCATTGCTGAAATCAAAAAAGTAGTTCAGGAACGCACGCAGGTTTAATCGATGAGTACATCAATAGATGGCGTAGGAATGCCAGATGGATGGCAGCGTTTGTGGGCGCCGCATCGGTTGGAGTACTTACGTGGTGAAAATCGCCCGCTAGAGGGAAACAATGTCGAGTGTCCCTTTTGCAGAATTCCGACATTGCAGGATGAAGAAGGATTGATTGTTTATCGCGGAAAATCAGCTTATGTTGTCATGAATCTGTATCCATATAATCCTGGCCATCTTTTAATTTGCGCTAATAGACATGTCCCTGATTTAACAGATTTAACAGAGCAAGAGCGTCATGAGATTGGTGACTTGACGGCTCACGCAATGAAGACAATCCGAGCGGTTTCAAATCCTGAAGGCTTTAATCTTGGAATGAATCAAGGCGCTATTTCAGGAGCTGGAGTTGCAGAACACATTCATCAGCATGTTGTTCCACGGTGGGGAGGGGATGCGAATTTCATGCCAATAATTAGTAAGACCAAAGTTCTCCCACAGTTATTGACATTAACGCGCGCAGAGATCGCTGCGGCTTGGTAGCGCAGATTTAATTTTTTTTAAATTATCTTTAATTGCTTGATGAACTGTTCAACAATGTCTACCCCTATGCCACGTTCTATCCACAATGGAATAGCTGGGAACAACAGGCCAGCACTGAAAGCATTTTCACCAGAAGCTGCAAGTAACTCCAAATACTCGTCGCGAAACTCTTGTACCAACGTCTGATGCTCTTCATCACTACTCTTGATTGTTTGTGGGCTGGTTGAGTAATCGATTATTTGAAGATCAGCCAAACTAATCAGTGCGGCGGGTAAACCTGTATCATCGTGCAATACTAAATATGGTGTAATCATTTGATCGAAGACGCGAGTTGCAATCATTACAGCGTCATCGAAATCGGCTTCAAGTTTCTCTAAATTCGTAACGACGACCAGACGTGGTACTTGATACTCATCCAAAGATTGCCACAAATCAATTGTCGCCTGATCTATCCCGGCTGATGGGTCTATTGCAAAAATAGCTAAATCTGATTCTGATTCAGTTGAATCCGAGACTCGGGCATTAAATGCTGCGGCTACACGAGCGGGTTCAGCGCTGATATGACCATAGACATGAATTCGCAGGTCGTTTATTTGAGATTGCACTGCCTCAGCCTACGATGGTCCTTGATGTTAAGTGCACGATTGAAGCCAGCGCTCACCCGGGTTATTACCCCAGTGGCCACATTTGCCCTGCGTTTGGGGATTACACCTAATGCAGTGACCTGGACTGGGGCGATTGCTGTTGTTGCATCGGCCCTCTATTTCTATCCCAAGGGTCAATTTTTCGTCGGAACAGTGATTATCTGTGTCATGGCGCTGAGTGATTTATTCGATGGGACGATGGCACGTATCTCTCAGAAAGGTTCTAGCAAGTGGGGAGGTTTCCTTGACTCGACTATTGATCGAGTTACAGATTCCGCAATCCTTGTTGGTGTGTGTACTTACCTGATCAACAACGATGACTCACTTGCGATAGTCGTAATCGTTACCTTGGTAACCGGAATGCTCGTTCCGTATATTCGAGCGAAGGCAGAAAGTTTTGGAATTGAATGTTCCGGTGGAATCGCTGAACGTACTGAAAGATTGATAATTTCCCTGACAGCCATTGGTTTTGATGGATTAGGCGTTCCATACATTCTGTCGATTGGAATGTGGTTACTAGCAGTGTTAGGTACCTATACAGTTATTCAAAGAATGTTGATAGTTAAGCGAGCCATCTAAGTGAAAGACAATATCGCCGCATACGCCTATTTTGCTGGTTGGCGAATTGTTCGTTGGTTACCTGAGCGAACCGCCTACCGTCTAGCTTTTGCAGCTGCAGATTTTTTAGCCAAACGCAAAGGTAAGAATGTTTCCCGATTGCGTTCGAATTTGCAGCGCACTCAACCAAACATGACCTCATTGGATTTGGATCTATTAGTCATTGATGCGATGCGGTCATACATGCGCTACTGGTGTGACACTTTCAGATTTCCAGATTGGTCGCAAGAGCGGGTACGTGAAACAGTAACCGTTACAAACGAGCACCTACTGTTGGATGCAATCACTGCCAAAACGGGAGTTATTGTTACTTTGCCGCATGCTGGCAACTGGGATCATGCAGGAGCCTATTTTTGCGCTAAAGGAATCAATCTAGTAACTGTTGCCGAACATCTAAAACCCGAAAAACTTTTTTTAAAATTCCTTGGCTATCGGCAAGCAATGGGTATGGAGGTTTTGCCTTTAGATGGCAGAGTCCTTGGTACTTTGGCACAACGACTTCGACAAGGTGCGTTAGTTGCGTTAGTTGCAGACAGAGATCTATCTCGATCGGGGATCGACGTAACATTCTTTGGGGGACCGTCACGAATGCCAGCTGGCCCTGCACTTCTATCGCTTAAGACGAATGCGCCTCTGATTACAGCATTTGTTTCTTATACTGAAAATGGAATCCACATTGACTTTAAAGAGGTTACTCTTCCAACGTCAGGAAGTGACGAGGAAAAAGTCTCGCAAATCGTTCAGAATATGGCTCATCACTTTGAAGATGGAATAACTGCGCATCCTGAGGATTGGCATATGTTGCAACGCATTTGGACTGATGGTGATTTTGTGGAGCGCGCGTGATGCTATCGAGATCGTTAAAGATTGGGATCGTGTGTCCGTATAGTTGGGATACACCTGGTGGCGTTCAAAACCATATTCGGGATTTGGCAGAGTTTTTGATTGCTTCAGGTCATCAAGTTTCTGTTCTTGCACCAGCTATATCCGATGATAACCTGCCAAGTTATGTCGTGAATGCAGGTAAGCCAATATCAATTCCATATAACGGAGCCGTTGCTCGAGTTCTATTTGGACCGGTTGCATTTTCGCGAGTACGTCAATGGATTTCGGCAGGTGAGTTCGATCTTTTGCATTTACATGAGCCAGCGATTCCATCGATCTCATTGCTTGCCTGTTGGGCTGCCGACGGACCAATGGTCGGCACATTTCATGCTGCGGCCAAGAGGCAGAAGATAATTTTCGCAATCGGTCCAATTCTCGAACCTGCTATTGAAAAGCTTTCCGCTCGAATAGCAGTATCTGAAGCAGCCCGCCTTACTCTCACTGATCATTTAGAAACTGATGCAGTGGTGATACCTAATGGAATCTATGCATCTCGCTATCACAATGGAATGCCTCAAGAAAAATGGCAAGGAAACACAATTGGCTTTATCGGTAGATTTGAAGAGCCCCGCAAAGGTTTAAGTGTTCTACTAGAGGCATTACCAGTGATTGCTCGATTCGCCCCAGATGTAAAAGTCTTTGTTGCAGGTCCAGGTGATCCATCAGAAGTTCAAGAACACATCGATCCTCAGTTACGACATCGATTTACTTTCCTAGGGAAAATCTCTGAGGAAGAAAAAGCGAACTTTATGTCTTCAGTATCAATTTATGTTGCACCCAATACAGGCGGCGAGTCCTTTGGAATCATTCTGGCAGAGGCGTTAGCTGGAGGTGCCTGCGTCGTTGCAAGTGATATTCCAGCATTTGATGACTTATTAGGTCACGGTGAATTTGGCGCATTGTTTAAATCTGAAGATCCAACAGATTTAGCAAAAGTGATTATCGATTTACTGCGCAATGATACAAAAAGAGCCGACCTTGCATTAGCTGGTCGAGCCCGAGGGCAAAGTTTTGATTGGGAAAATGTCGCGAATCAAATTTACTCTGTTTATGAAATGTCCATAGTAGGTAGCGAAAAGGTAAAACTCGTATCAGATAATCGTTCGTGGAATCGCTTTCTTGCAAAGGACGATAAATGATGACAAAGATTCTTATAATTGCCTTACTACTGTTGATCTCTTTGTGGTACCTATCCTTCTTAGCTACTCGCCTTGATCGTTTGCATCACAGAGTAGAAACAAGCTGGGCAAATCTTGATGTTCTACTGCAAAAAAGAGCGGCCGTTGCCTTAGAAATTGCACATAGCGATATCGCCGATCCTGCTTCATCCTTACTGCTAACAGGAGCGGCCTATCAAGCACGAGATGCAGATATCCAAAACCGCTCCGCTGCAGAAAGTGGATTATCAGGGGCTTTGGGTTTATTGCTTGAAGATTCGCAGCATCTCGCAACTGCAGCTGATAATGCCTTACTTACCGAGCTTTCCGCATTGACTGACAAAATCCGCGTGGCAATTGCTATTCACACAGATGCAGTGACACGAACTCAGATGGTACGCAGCAAATTTGTTGTGAAAATTTTTCGATTGTCCGGTACTGCGCCACTACCAGTTACATATGAATTCGAGTCAGATGTTCTCTAGACGCTCGGTTGCTTGTGTAGTTCTCAGTTGCCTTGTACTGACTAGTTGCTCCTTCGTCTCAAAAATTCTTCCTGATGCACCCACGCGAAATGCATTAAGTGGCCGGGAAGGAACGAATGGTCCTGTTTTGGTAGTTAAAATTGACGATACAACACAAGCACATCCTCAAGTTGGTTTAGAGGACGCAGACATTGTGTACATCGAACAAGTCGAGGGCGGCTTAACACGTTTAGCCGCTGTGTTCTCATCTGTAATTCCGCAACGCATTGGTCCGGTGCGAAGCGCCCGTATTTCGGACATAGACATTGTTGCGCAATTTGGTCGAGTTGCTTTTGCCTACAGTGGCGCGCAAAAGAAATTGCTTCCGGCAATCGCTGCTGCGAATCTGCAGGATCTAGGCGCACAAAGACAGAGTCCTACAATATTTACAACGGACCCAAATCGAGCACAGCCGTATGCGATGGTGCTGCGAGCCGATCTGTTGATGCAGAAAATTAAGGATAAGAATTTTGAAATAGACCCGGCAAAAAGCGTTGGGTTTACATTTGGTGAATTGCAGGATGGGGGAGCGTCAACCACAAAGGCGGTCATGCATTGGCCCGCAGCTACCTATTCGGCAACCTGGTCACAACAAGAATCCCGCTGGTTGTTGTCTCATAATAATTCTGCAGATGTCGCAGAGTCAGGTGTTGTTTTAGGCCCAACAACTTTAGTAATACAAATGGTGACAATAACTCCATCTGAATACAAAGATAAGGTCGGGGGAGTTACGCCATACTCACAAACCGTTGGAGAAGGGAAGGCATATGTCCTTCGAAACGGGCAACGCTTTATCACCACGTGGAGTAGACCATCGTCAGATTCAGGGACGACCTTTACCTTTGCAGATGGCGCCATAATGAACTTCGATCCGGGGCAGATTTGGATTGCTTTGACAGATCGCGAGCCTGATTTCACCTCGCCACCCGAAGTAAAGACAAAGTAGTATTGGGACCTATCTTTCGATCGAAGCGGAGTACAAGAACATGACTGAAGTAACTGGCACGGCTCGCGTTAAGCGCGGTATGGCTGAAATGCTTAAGGGTGGCGTCATCATGGATGTCGTCAATGCCGAACAAGCAAAGATCGCCGAAGATGCCGGTGCAGTTGCAGTAATGGCGCTAGAACGTGTACCCGCAGATATCCGCGCACAAGGTGGAGTCGCTCGCATGTCTGATCCAGACATGATTGAAAAGATCCAAGCCGCTGTTTCTATCCCTGTAATGGCAAAGGCGCGTATCGGACATTTTGTTGAAGCTCAGGTTTTGCAATCTCTCGGAGTCGATTACATTGACGAGTCAGAAGTTTTAACTCCGTCAGATTATGAAAACCACATTGATAAGTGGGGATTTACAATTCCGTTTGTTTGTGGTGCTACAAATCTTGGAGAAGCGTTACGCCGAATTAATGAAGGCGCTGCGATGATCCGCTCAAAGGGCGAAGCAGGCACAGGCGATGTGTCAAATGCGATGATGCACATGCGCAAGATTGGCGGAGAGATTCGTCGTTTGTCATCAATGCGTGAAGATGAACTGTACGTAGCAGCTAAAGAGTTGCAAGCTCCATATGCACTTGTTAAAGAAGTAGCAGAAACCGGAAAACTTCCAGTTGTTCTTTTCACTGCCGGCGGAATTGCAACACCGGCTGATGCTGCCTTAATGATGAGCATGGGTGCAGATGGCGTTTTCATTGGTTCCGGAATCTTCAAATCTGGAAATCCTGCTCAACGCGCAGCAGCTTGCGTTAAAGCAACGACATTTTGGGATGATCCAAAGGTTGTTGCCGATGCATCACGCGGTTTGGGCGAAGCGATGGTCGGAATTAACGTTGCAGATTTACCGGCGCCTCATCGACTTTCTGAGCGCGGTTGGTAATTTTTTAAAGAATGAAGGTAGGAGTTTTAGCTCTTCAGGGAGATGTGCGCGAACACATTAGTTCGCTCATCGCCTGTGGAGTTACTCCAATGTCAATTAGACGTCCGGTGGAGTTAGAACAAGTAGATGCCCTCGTTTTACCAGGTGGTGAATCTACGACTATTGCCCAGCTCTCTGAAGTATTCGGAATCTTTGAGCAAATAAAAGATCGCATCGCTGATGGAATGCCAATTTATGGTTCATGCGCTGGAATGATTCTGCTGGCCAACGAAATCCTAGATGCTAAACAAGGTCAAAAGAGTTTCGGTGGTCTGGATATTACGGTGCGAAGAAATGCCTTTGGCCGACAAGTTGATTCCTTTGAATCTGACATTGCCTTTGATGATGGAGCAGCCAATTTAGTTCGGGCAGTCTTTATTCGTGCGCCGTGGGTCGAAAGAGTCGGAGCAGGTGTACGAGTATTGGCATCTGTGGATGAGCATCCAGTAGCGGTACGGTCACAAACAATTTTTGCCACATCTTTTCACCCAGAACTCACGGGGGACCACAGAATTCATCGATACTTTATCGAGGAAGTGGCACGGCCTGCATTAGAGAAGGTAAAGTAAAGACATCGATTTATTGAGCCATTATTTTTTCTAGATAGAGGTGTTCCAATGTCCGGCCATTCCAAGTGGGCGACGACCAAGCATAAAAAGGCAATCATCGATAGCCGCCGTGCAAAAGTATTTGCAAAACAGATTCGAGCTATTGAGGTTGCCGCCCGCAATGGTGGAGCAGATATGGATGGTAATCCAACACTGTTTGATGCAGTTGCGAAGGCAAAAAAATCTTCGATGCCAGCTGACAATATTGATCGTGCGATAAAGCGCGGAGCGGGTCTTGAAGCTGGAGCAAAAGACTGGATCACAATCATGTACGAAGGCTATGGTCCAAGTGGCGTAGCAATCATGATTGAATGTTTATCGGATAATCGAAATCGTTCAGCATCGGAAGTTAAGGTTGCGGTGACACGCAATGGTGGATCCATGGCAGATCTTGGATCTGTTTCATACCTTTTCAATCGTAAGGGTGTAGTTATCGTAAAGAAGGATGGAGCTCTTACTGAGGACTCAATTTTAGAAGCAGTTCTGGAAGCTGGAGCTGAAGAAGTAAATGATTT
>CAIJHZ010000045.1 GCA_903820565.1 uncultured Actinomycetes bacterium | reverse complement strand
TATTCTGCTCATCATCTTTGGAAATCGATAGTCGTTTGTTCATTTTTCCTCATTTTTAATCGACGTAAAAGAACTGTATCGAGAAGCTAAATCGAATTTGTTCAATTTTGCAATTTGACTGGTCAATTTCTCTTCTCTCGGCACATAAGCGCCCACACACCTTCTAGAGTTTCTCTCACATGTACTTTAGTTAAGGAGCGGAGATTATGAAAGACAATGATGAAATCCTATGTGTTACTACGGACGTTGTGTCGGGCAAGGAAATCGAGACAACTTTGGGTTACGTGGTCGGCGTAGGTAATGTTGCTTTCGGTCCATTTACCGCTACTAAAGCACGACAGGCGACAGAGAAAGCCTTTCGTGATCTCGGTCGTCAAGTGATCGAAATGAAAGCGGATGCGGTTGTGGGAATTCAAACCACTGCTACGAGTGGATCCCTGGTATTTTTTAGGCCGCACACAGTTCTCATCTCTGGCACGGCTGTTCAGTTTAAGAAAAAATAAAGAAGTAAATTCTTTGGCGCAGATGGTGCCCGTGGATTTACTTCTGCCTACCAAAGGATTCGTGCACTTTATTTTCTGAAACTTAGTCAATAGAGACTAAGTCGAAGTACTCCTCTTTCCACAAATCCTCATCGCCATCTGGCAACAAGATAACGCGTTCTGGCTTTAGGGCTTGTACAGCACCTTCATCGTGAGAAACCATGATGACTGAACCTTGATACTCAGCTAGCGCTCCAAGAATTTCAGCGCGTGATGCTGGATCTAAGTTGTTTGTTGGCTCATCTAGTAACAAAACATTTGCTGCAGATACAACCAAAACAGCCAACGCTAAACGAGTTCGTTCTCCACCAGATAGAACCTTTACTGGCTTATGAACATCATCGCCAACAAACAAGAAGGAACCCAATGTGGTTCGCGCTTCTGGTTCAGCAATATCTGGGGTTGCAGACAACATGTTCTCTAGGATCGTGCGCTCGAAATCAAGTGATTCATGCTCTTGGGCGTAGTAACCGATCTTTAGGCCGTGACCGTGTTCAACTTTTCCGGTATCGGATTCAAGTTCACCAGCCAAAATACGCAACAGTGTTGTTTTGCCCGCACCGTTAAGTCCAAGAATTACAACTCGAGAACCCTTATCGATCACGCATGAAACATCTGTAAAGATTTCGAGTGAGCCGTAGTTCTTTGATAGTTCTTCGCCAGATAGCGGAGTCTTGCCACATGGGGCAGGGGTAGGGAAGCGAAGCTTTGCAACCTTGTCTGCGACTCGAACATCATCTAAACCGCTACGTAATTTTTCGGCTCGACGTAACATGCCTTGTGCTGCGGTTGCCTTAGATGCCTTTGCACGCATCTTCTCGCCCTGCTTCTGCAATATCTCTGCACGCTTTTCAGCGTTAGCGCGCTCTTTCTTGCGGCGGTGTTCATCTTGCTCGCGCTGTAATAGGTAAGCCTTCCAGCCTAAGTTATAGACATCGATGCAGTTACGGTTGGCATCTAAGTAGAAAACCTTGTTTACAACGGTTTCAATTAAGTTCACATCGTGGGAAATAATTACTAATCCGCCTGAATACTTAGACAAGAATTCGCGCAGCCACACAATGGAATCAGCATCTAAGTGGTTTGTTGGCTCATCTAGAAGTAATGTTTCTGCGCCACTAAAAAGTATGCGAGCTAGTTCAATACGACGTCGCTGACCACCGGAAAGAGTTGAGAGCTCATTACCAAAGACAGCCTCTGAAACGCCAAGGGATGTTGCAATTGCTTCAGCCTCTGCTGTTGCTGCGTAGCCACCGGCTGCTGAAAACTCTGACTCAACGCGACCATATCGATCCATCGCTTTTTCAAGTGCTTCGCCTTGGGCAGTTGCCATTTCCTCTTCAACAGAGCGCATGCGTGAGGCAATTTGATCAAGGTCACGAGCAGAGAGAATGCGATCGATAACTGTGCCAGGTGCATCACCGGTACGAGGATCTTGTGGCAGATAACCAATTTTTCCTGTGCGATTTACTGCACCACCTGCTGGCATGTTTTCACCAGCTAAAACTTTGGCAAGGGTTGATTTGCCAGCACCGTTTCGACCCACAAAACCAATGCGGTCGCCACTGTTAATACGCACAGTTACACCTTTAACTAAAAGGCGCGCACCTGCACGTAATTCGAGGGCTTGGGTTGAAATCACACCCGAGTCTATCGGCTGAGTTTAAGCAGCACCAATTCGAGTGCGTCGGGCAGTAGCAAATGACTTACCAACCGCGGTTAATTCAGCAGAAACCTGAGCTTTAATTGCATCTTCACTCTTCAGTAACTTTGTGAGCTCTGCAATTACAGCCTTTAACTCCTTTTGTTCAGTTTCAAGTTCGATTTTGCTCATCTTTGTTAAACGACGAAGCGGCATATCCAAAATATATGTGGCTTGCTCTTCATTTAGCTTGAAGTCTTTGATCAACTTATCTTTTAGCTTGAGCAGCATCATCGCTGCCACGAATGATCTTGATGACCTTATCGATGTCAATAATTGCCTTCAATAATCCATCAACAAGGCCAAGTCTGCTTTCTGCCTTAGCTTTACGGAACTCAGAGCGACGACGAACAACTTCGATGCGGTGATCGATGAATACTCGCAAGAGTTCTTTAAGTCCTAGCGTTTGTGGCTTGCCCTTAACTAAGGCAACTGCGTTGATAGCAAAGGCATCTTCCATAGGGGTGAGCGCATATAACTTTTCTAGAACCTCTTCTGGCTCAAAGCCATTTTTGATCTCAATAACAACGTTGGTACCTGTTTGACCATCTGAAAGATCAATGATGTCGCTAATTCCTTGAATCTTTTTAGCTTTAACAAGGGCAGCAATACGTTCAACAACCTTTTCAGGCCCGATTGTGTATGGCAACTCTTTGATGACGATACCCATCTTGCGAGATGAAACCTTTTCAATTTCAACTGATGCGCGAACCTTGAATGATCCCTTGCCGGTCGCATAGGCCTCACGGACGCCATCTAGGCCAACAATTTCTCCACCTGTTGGAAAATCTGGACCCGGAATGAACTTCATGAGCTGCTTAACAGTTGCAGTTGGGTTCTCGATCAAAAACTTTGTGGCAGCGATGACTTCGCCCAAGTTGTGCGGCGCCATATTTGTTGCCATACCAACTGCAATACCTGAACCACCATTAACAAGCAGGTTTGGATAAGCAGCAGGCAAAACAACTGGCTCAGAAAGCTGTCCGTCATAGTTAGGACCAAAATCAACGGTGTCTTCATCTGCTTCTGCAACCATAGACATTGCAGCTGGTGCCAAGCGTGCTTCGGTGTAACGCATTGCTGCAGGGCCTGCATCTAGTGAACCAAAGTTTCCGTGGCCATCGATTAACGGCAGACCCATTGAAAAACTTTGTGCCATACGAACAAGCGCGTCATAAATCGCACCATCACCGTGAGGGTGCAACTTACCCATTACTTCTCCGACAACACGTGCACTCTTTACATGTCCGCGTTCTGGGCGAAGTCCCATGTCTGCCATCTGATGCAAGATGCGACGGTGAACAGGCTTTAAACCATCTCGTGCATCGGGTAGTGCGCGCGAATAAATTACAGAGTATGCATATTCAAGAAAGGAATCAGAAACTTCTTTGGAAACATCGATGTCGACGATCTTTCCTGGATATTCACCGGGCTTTGGTCCAGCGGGTTTCTTACCTTTAGCCGCAGATTTCGCGGGAGTCTTCGCAGTTGCC
>CAIJHZ010000044.1 GCA_903820565.1 uncultured Actinomycetes bacterium | reverse complement strand
TAGCCATTCTTTCAACAAGTTCAAGATTGAATGGATTTCCAAGTGTGTGCGCCATCATGATTGCTTTTGTCTTGGGCCCAATGGCGCTTTCAAGTGCGTCTTCATTCGCAACATACGTTTCGAGATTTACATCGACATAAACTGGAACCAAATTATTTTGAAGTATCGGGGTCACAGTTGTTGGAAATCCTGCTGCAACCGTAATTACTTCATCGCCAGGCTTTAGAGCCCGCTCTCCTATCTTTGGACTCGTAAGTGCCGTAAGAGCTAATAGATTTGCCGATGAACCAGAATTGACCATAAATGCATGGCGCATGCCAACAGTTTTCGCAAACCTGCTTTCAAACTTCTCTGTGTAGGGCCCTGATGTGAGCCAAAAATCAAGGCTCGCCTCCACTGCAGCCTTCAATTCTTCTGCACCAAAAACTTTTCCAGTGACCGGTATTCCTGTCTCCCCGGGAATAAATCCTTTAACGGGGTGCCTTTCCTTCATCGCAACTTCAATCAACTGCGGGATCAGGGAATTATCCTCTGAATTCAATTGCCTGCCCCCCTTAATTCCAAGGCGGTAAATACCCTTTCCGCCATTGGGAGAAGACTACTGTTTGACTATGGATTTGAAGTTAGGTGAGCACCTACGAGCCTTGCCAGGTCCTGTTTTAATAACAGGTCACACTGGCTTCAAAGGCACATGGCTTACTTTTCTATTGGAGCACTTGGGGGTATCAACTATTGGCTATTCACTGGCCCCTGAGAAAGATTGCCTTTATGACCGCGCACAACTGACGGGCAATATCCCTGAAATATATGCAGATATTCGTGATGTGGAAACTTTTAGAAAATTTCTAGCAACACATGAACCTTCGGCAATTATCCATATGGCCGCGCAACCCCTAGTGCTGCAGTCCTACAAAACCCCAAGAGAAACTTTTGATGTCAACATAATGGGCACGGTCAATGTCTTGAATGAAGCATTTGCAGCGGACTTTGTTGAAGCAGTAATAGTTGTTACAACTGACAAGGTTTATCGCAATGACAACTCAGGACGAGCGTTTGTGGAAACAGACCCCTTAGAAGGTAAAGATCCATACAGCGCAAGTAAAGTCGGGGCAGAGGCTGCTGTTTCTGCTTGGCAACAAATCCAAAAGGTATCTGGAGGCCCTAAAGTTGTGTCGGTACGCGCAGGCAACGTCATCGGTGGAGGCGACTGGGCTGAAAATCGTTTGATTCCTGACTTAGTAAGAGGATTTATTTCAGGAGAGCCTGTCGAAATAAGAAATCCTGAAAGTACAAGACCGTGGCAACACGTGCTTGAACCACTAGTCGGGTATTTGATGACCCTTGAATATGTACTTGAAGGCGGAATCATTTCTTCGGTAAATTTTGCGCCGGATGGGGAGAGCCTGACGGTGAGGGAAGTAGTGAATATTGCTAAGAAGTCTTGGCGTGGTGGTTCAAGTTTTGAATTCTCACAGAATGGATTACCGAATAACTTTGAAGCAAGAACCTTGTTATTAGATGCCACATTGGCTCGGCAATTATATGGAAATTTTCACGTCTGGAATCAAGAGAAATCAGTTTCGAAATCAATAAATTGGTGGAAGTCAGTTATCTTGGCAAATATTCCCCCGCAAGAATTGCTCAGCCTAGAAATCAAGTCATATTTTGCTGAGCAAGACTTCTGAGTCAGAAAGAATGATTACAATTTTTGAAAATCAAATTACCATGTTCAATTCCTCTATATGGTTCATCATAATTGTAAAAGTTATGAAATGGATAAAAATTGAATGATTTAGATATTAATTCAAATTGCGAATCTTGAAGTAAATTAACTATCTCATTTAAATTGAAAACCCATCTGGGAATGGTAACGTTTGGCATATTAACTTGTGCGCACACAAAAGTAGGTACCAAGCCAAAGGTAGTGTCAGAAATAATAATATAGTCTGCATCCGTCTTTATTGCGAGAAGGATTATTTCACTCCAATCTTCAAAATATTGGAGTGAAGATCCAAAATAAACGATGTCATATTTTGAACGTACATATTCCTTTCGAGTGAGGAAATGTATATCACTTTCACCAGTGAGAATTTCTCTTCCCTTCTTGACATTTTCCTCAAGTTCCAAAATAGAGTAATGAAGCTTCAGACCCCTATTTGAAGCCTTTGTGATAAGAAATGATTCCCCGAAGCCACCACCAATATCAAGAATCTTCAAATTCTTACGTTGAATTGATGCAATGAAGATCGGGAGGAAATTAAATCGTTGACTTCCCCACCCCTGATTCCACAATTTTGAAAAAGAAAGCGTCGTTCGTAGTTCTGTAGCTTTTCCACTTGAATCGAAAAAATGTCTATCGGATGCATAATAGG
>CAIJHZ010000043.1 GCA_903820565.1 uncultured Actinomycetes bacterium | reverse complement strand
TCGCTTAAGTCAAAACAACCAACTTCATCTGATGCACCAAAGCGATTTTTGATGGCACGGATTAAGCGAAGTCGGGAATGACGCTCTCCCTCAAACTGCAAAACAACATCAACGATGTGTTCTAGGAGCCTAGGACCTGCGATAGATCCATCTTTAGTTACATGCCCGACTAAAAGCAATGTGATGTCACGATCTTTACAGATTCTGATTAATGCACCTGCAACTTCGCGAACCTGTGTAACTCCACCGGGTGCGCCATCTGCTGCAGAACTGCCGATAGTTTGTACAGAGTCAATAATTACTAGTTGTGGTTTAACTGAATCGATGTGTGCAATGACAGCACCAAGATCTGTTTCAGATGCAAGGAATAGTTGAGGATCGATTGCATTAATTCGTTCTGCGCGAAGTCGAACTTGTGATGCTGACTCTTCACCGCTTATATAGAGCGCAGATATTCCTTTAGATGCAGATTGCGCAGCAACCGAAAGCAACAATGTTGATTTACCAACCCCAGGTTCACCAGCTAATAAAATTGCTGCTCCTGGCACTAATCCGCCACCAAGAACGCGATCAAGTTCTGAAACACCTGTTGGACGTGCATGGGCAGCGGATAAATCAACATCGCCGATTGGTGTTGCTTTTGCGGTTACATTTCCTGCAACCAATGACAGTTTTTTAGGCGCAGCAATCTCTTCAACTACGCCCCATGCTTGGCATTCGCCGCAGCGACCAACCCATTTTTGGGATGTCCAACCACATTCGGTGCAGCGGAATGGATCTTTTTCAACCTTGGCCATGAGGTAACCCTATGACAAGGGAGTGACTATTTCTTCTGGGCAGCCAATGTTGCTGGATGCTGAATGATAAATAGGGGAAGGTTGCGGGCGGCAGAGTCACGGATGTGTTGCATGCGGACATCACACAGGCGAGCTAATTCACCGTAGGCGTCCTTACCCATAAGAAGTTCTAGTTCATACTTATTAGAGACATACACAGGCTCTGTTCCAACGTGAGCATCACTGTTACTTGTGCAGTACCAATCAAAGTCTTCTCCGCCATCGCCCCATGCAAGGCGTTCGTACTCGCCAATTACAGTCACTGAATATTCGCGCTCGCCATATTCGCGGGTTTCAAAGCTACGGCGTAGCGGCAACTGCCAGCAAACATCAGGCTTTGTATCTGCAAAATGCTTTCCATCGCGTTGTGCAACATGGTGTAGCACGCAACCAAATGATCCAGTGAAACCTTCAGCTTCGTGGCCTTTACGGTTTAGGAAAATGCAACCATCGTCTACGCGACGAGTTTTGCGTTCGCCGTCTTCATCTTTTTCAGAGATACGTAATGGGCCGCCAGGCTTCTTTGGGCGCGCTTCGTTGTAGAACTGCCACATTTCAGGAGTTAGATATGCAGCAGCTTTTATTGTGCGTGCTTCATCAGCCTCATCGGTGTACATCGCACCTTCAGTACAACAGCCAGAAAATGGCTGACTTTTAAATACACCTTGGCAACCATCGCCATAAATACATGTCCAATACGAGGTCAACCAGGTCAGATCGCACTTAAAAATAGTTTCATCATCATTTGGGTCGAAGAATTCAACCCAATCGCGCGCAAACCCTGCTTTAACTTCTGACATAGTCGCAGAGCCTACAGGCATAACAGGTAGGCTTGATACATGAATCAGCAATCAAAGGTTGCAGTTGTTGGCGCCGGCATTATGGGCGAGGCATTGATTTCTGCATTGATTTCATCTGGTGTTAATCCAGCGTTGATTACGATTTCAGAAAAGCGTGCTGATCGAAGCTCAGAGCTGATCGCTAGGTATTCAATTCAGGAAGCACCACTAGTCACCAATGTTGCACAAGCCGATGCACTGTTATTGGTGGTAAAGCCTCAGGATATGGCTGCAGTGCTTGCAGAAATCAAGGAATCAATTAACCCTGCGGCAGTTGTAATCACCTTTGCAGCCGGCAAGACAATCTCATTTGTCAGTAATGCACTTGGTACCAGCAACCCAATTATCCGCGTAATGCCAAATACACCAACCATGGTTGGTGCCGGCATGGCTGCAGCATCAATGGGTGCTGGCGTCACAAATGAGCAGAAGATATTTGTATTGGGATTCCTAGCTGCCACAGGCAAGGTAATTGAAGTCGCCGAGGATCTACAAGATGCAGTAACTGCAACTAGCGGATCTGGTCCTGCTTACTTCTTTGCATTTGTCGAAGCAATGGTTGCTGGAGCTAAAGAGCTAGGTCTTAGTGATCAAGATGCAACCACGCTTACGGTCCAGACAATTGTCGGCGCTGCAAAGTTATTAGATGAATCAGGCAAGAGCGCAACGATATTGCGGGAAAATGTAACAAGTCCTAACGGCACAACTGCTGCTGCGCTCGCATCCTTTGGTGCGAGCGATTTGAATTCTATGGTTGCCAAGGCAATGAAGGCGGCTAGCGATCGTTCGCAGGAATTAGCGTGAAACGCTTTATAGCCTTCGTTTTACTTGCATCATTAGCAATCGCACCTCTTGCACAAGCAGCACCTAAGAAAATCACCGTCAAACCAATGCAGTTACTGACGACCATTGGGATACCTGATGAGGTAAGCGGCGCAGTTGTTAGCGGTAAATCAATTATTATTTTTGGTACCAAATCATTAAAGGCTTATGCCCGCGCGATTGATGTGACAGGCAAGGAGTTGTGGAACTTATCGCTAGATCAATCAGCAGCATCAATTGCAACTGCCGCAGCAGTTGATTCAGCAGGGGATATTTGGATTGCAGGTGCAACTCCTCTCGCGACGGGGCTTATTGCACCTACTTCCACTCCATCACCCTTAAACCCAGATAGCGCGGCTATTCCACCAGCAGTTTTCATCGGCGACTTACAAGCGATAACAATCTGGAAAGTGAGCCCGACAGGAACACTAATTTTTACCACTACATTGCCAACTAGTTCTGTTCTATTTCCAACGGCAATAACCGTTGATAAAAACGGAGCGTCAACGGTTGGGATCATGGCCACCAAGAATGGCAATGCCGGCTTTCTAGCCAGCGCGGATTCTGCAGGGGCTTTTTCAAAGTTACTTCAGATCGGCGTCTCGTCTACAACTGCAGATGCAGTTGTTAGGCACGCAGATGGAACCTTCACCATTGCAGGATCAAGTTCGGAAACTCTTGCCGGTAAGAAAGTTGTTGGAACTTCGGATGGAATACTAGTTAAGGTTTCAAAGATTCTAAAGATTGCATCTGTAGTGCGAAGCTCAATCGCAAAAGGAACAAGAAAATGGAACAGTGCTTCATCATCCTTACTTCTGGCAGGAGAAGTGATAGCAGCAGGTAAAACTGAATCGGCGATCACAAAATTTTCGCTGACATTTGTACCGGCATGGACCTATCGATTTAATTCAACAGGTCCAACACTGTCTGCCTCATCTAATCAAGCATTTTTTATATCCACAGGTGCAATCGCGCAATTGAATTGGAATCCCAAGATGCCTACACCGTTATTACTTACTTTTGACTCAAAGGGCGTGATTACTGCAGCCGATAGCGGTCCAATTGGCCAGAATGAAGTGCTTGGACTCCTCATTTCCAAGGAGTTGGGTGTTTTAGCCCTCACTTCAAGCGCAGAATCAGTTTCGATTTTTACCCTACTTCCGCGGTAACCTAAACCCCCGCACACTCAGTGCGAACATTAGAAATGAGAGCGTGACATATGGGTTCCGTAATTAAAAAGCGACGCAAGCGCATGGCGAAGAAGAAGCACAAGAAGCTTCTAAAGAAGACTCGCATTCAGCGCCGTAACGCTAAGTAATAATTACGGCTTTAGAAGTGCAAGCTTGCCATTAACAGTGGCAAGAATGTATTTAACTTTATTAACAGTTACCCAAGCGCTCTGAGTAGGTTCAGAGCCTTGGGTACTGCTCACTAAACGTATTGCAGACTGACCTAAATCCTTTTTGCTTGTATCAATAGCGCACAGTCTTTCCTGACAATTAAAGATAATTGTTCTTCCATCTGAGGCCACATACTCACCAGGAGTTCCAAAGTTTTCGGTCGTCAAGGCTGAAATCTTGCTTGGATCACTAAGCAGCGCCCAGCGCACTTGATTTGGTTTTGGCGCAGTTACAGTAGATGCAGCTAACCAAGTCACCATTACATCGCCGGGAACCTTTGTCAGTGCAACATCAAAGCCAAAAATTGACGCATCATCTGTTGAGATATCGAGTGTTTGATAATTCCAAGAAGTTGGATCAATCCCTGAACGTGTTGCAATCCGAATCGCACCAGATGTGATTTCATTTTTCTGGTTCATAGTTAGAACCGAGTCGTATGCAACATAAGTTTTAGTACCATCAAATATTGCTTGTAAATGGAATCCAACATCACCTGTTGTGCGACCATCCGTTTTGCGATCACCATCGATGAGTTCGTATTTCCAAGGACCAGCCTTGGTTTTAACAGCTCCTAGCAATACTCCTTGGGTTTCATCCCGATAAAAGACCTGTGCAGCGGTTGCTGTTGCGATACATGCGTTTGCAACGCTTACATCACTTGATGTGCGCACTCTAATTGGATCTTTGTATTCATTGACTATCGGTCCGTTTCCGTCAACAACTTCGATTGCAAAGCTTTTACCGTTGTAGCTGGCGTACCTAAGATCTTTTTCAGTTGAGTCACTATAGAAAATATGAAGTGTTTGTCTTACGCCACTGCCATTTACACACATAGAAATAGAGCCGGAAATCGTGTCAGTGGTTCGGCCGCTGCTTCCACCGGCTCCATCGACAGTTACCTTGTTCCACTTTTTGCCATCAAAAGTTGCAAGCTTGAGATCCCCGGTTCGTGTATCGGTATATGCGATTGCTGGCTGCCCATTAAATGTTGTACTTGCAACACTTTTTCCATCAGCCGCAGTATCAAAAACCGTGCTCTTCCAGCCAGGCTGTGGAGTGACCGCCTTAGTAATTGCGGAATCTGAGCTACCTAAAGCATTTCTGGCAGTAACTGAAAAAGTATAAGAAGTACCGTTTTTTAAACCAGTCATCAGAACGGGGCTAGAAAGGGATTTCTTTTCAACACCAGTCTTTAAGTTTTTCACTACGTACTCACTGATTTGAGCGGTCCGCAGGTTAACTGGGGGATCAAATGAAACTAGTGCAGATCCATCGCCTATGAATGATTGAACATTTCTGGGTGATTGCGGCAGATCGGTTGCGATACCTGCAGGCGGCTTATTTCGCATATCTTCCATCATTGCCAAAAGAAGAGGTCCAGGTTGATGAAAAATTTCACCTGGATCAAGACTTGGGGTCATTACTGAATCAAGTCCGGACTTTGAAAAAGTACTTTCATCTAAGTGTGAAGTAGATGATCCAGATTCATATCGAGAAGGTGTGAACATTTTTGGCTTAATTCCACCATTTGCCTTAATACCAAGTGCGCCGCTCCACACCAATGATGAAGTTAGCGCGGTGCCAAGTTCCTTCGAAGGTGTTGGAAGATCAGCAAGACGACGACCATCTGAAGTCTGTAGGTATGCATCAAATGGTGTGGGTTGGTCCAAACTACCTAATCCATAATATGGATCGTATGCATCGTTAGAGAGAAACCCTAGACCGTGACCTAGTTCATGAATAAAAACAGATTCGAGATCGTATTCACTCGTTGATGGCGTTCCGTCCCCACGTGTATTCCAACTAGCAGATGAGTTAACTTGAATAATAATTTCAGGATTAGCTTTATCTAAATCTTTACCAGCTAATGCATTTGCTGTAGCTGATGAATACCAAAGCGATGGATCAGGGGCACCTGCAAATGCAGAGAAAAAACTTCCTGGGCGCGCACTACCTAGCACACCCCAAGAACTGGATCGACCCCAAGAAGCATCAACCGTGACAACTACAGCTGAATTGAAATTCGCAGACCACACATCAATCGCGGCCTGAACCTCTTTCTTTGCCCAATCTGGAAAGTTGTTGTACTTAACAACAAACTTGGATTTAGCCTCAAGATTTTTTGACGCTGGACGTGGCGTTGAATATGAAACAGGATCAGAACCTGCGTATGTATAACCCCAGTTTGTTGCAGGTATTTGTTTAAAAGCTAAAGCCGGTGCAGAGGGTGCGTTAAGAATTGAGGCGAGAAGAGCGCCGGCAAAGGCGATGGCCCCTAATCTCTTCATGCGCAGCATGAGCCGAACGCTATCAGGGCATTGCGGGTGGTTTAAGGTCGGGGGCAGGAATATGCAATTCTCTAAGTGAATTGACAGGTAAGAAAGGGTGCTTACATGACACTCGTAACAATATATGGGCGAACTGGCTGCCATCTCTGTGAGGATGCATTAATACTCTTGCAATCTATGCAGGCAGAGCTCAACTTTGAAATTGAAGAGATTTTGATAGATGGAAATGAAGAGCTCGAAAAACTATACGGCGAGAAAATTCCTGTCACGCAAATTGATGGGGTGCATCATGATTTTTGGCGAGTAGATCCAGTACGGTTTAAATCTTCCCTTGAAATACATCGTCAGCGTCAATAATTTTGTAGGAATAACCTTGTTCGGCCAAGAACCGCTGACGGTTCTGTGCAAAATCCTGATCGATCGTGTCTCTGGAAATTACTGAATAAAACTTTGCGCCGCGTCCATCGGACTTTGGACGCAAGATACGACCCAAACGTTGGGCTTCTTCTTGACGGCTTCCGAACGCACCAGAAACCTGAATTGCAATTGTTGCATCAGGCAAATCAATTGAAAAGTTAGCTACCTTTGAAACTACTAAACATTTAATTTCACCGGTTCTAAATTGATTAAATAAAATTTCTCGCTCTTTAATTGGGGTTTCACCCTTGATTAGCGGTGCACCTAAGACTTCAGACAACTCATCTAATTGATCGATGTACTGACCGATAACAAGCACCTGATCATCTGCGTGCTTTTCTACCAAGGCTTCAACTACATCACGCTTTGTGCGAGTCGTTGCGCAGTTGCGATAACGGTTTTCAGGCTCTGCGGTTGCATATGCCAAACGTTCTGTTTCAGTCAGATTAACTCGTACTTCAATACATTCAGCTGGCGCGATGTACCCCTGCGCTTCAATTTCCTTCCATGGCACATCAAAACGCTTTGGACCGATTAATGAGAAAACTTCACCTTCCATGCCATCTTCACGCACCAATGTTGCTGTTAACCCTAAGCGGCGGCGTGATTGAATATCAGCGGTAAAGCGAAAGATCGGTGCAGGCAATAAGTGCACTTCGTCGTAGATAATTAAGCCCCAGTCATATGAATCAAATAGATCCAGGTGTGCGTACACACCATTTTTCTTCTTAGTCATCACTTGGTAGGTAGCAATCGTTACTGGGCGGATCTCTTTCTTTGCCCCTGAGTACTCACCAATTTCATCCTCATTAAGGGTTGTTCGCTTTAATAATTCTTCGCGCCATTGACGGGCAGCAATTGTGTTTGTTACCAAAATCAAAGTAGTTGCCTTGACATGAGCCATGGCAGCGGCGCCCACAATGGTTTTACCTGCACCGCAGGGAAGAACAACAACACCCGAACCACCATGGAAGAAGCCTTCAGCTGCAAGCTCTTGGTAAGGACGTATTTTCCAATCCTTTTGTACCAAAGAGATCTCATGAGCTTGACCATCAACGTACCCTGCAAAATCCTCTGCTGGCCAGCCAAGACGCAAAAGAGATTGTTTTATCTGTCCGCGCTGACTGGGCAAAACTGTAATTGTTTCGGCATCAATGCGTGCACCTAGAAGAGGCGCAATCTTTTTTGCTCTAATTACTTCTTCAAGAACTGCAGTGTCTGTTGTTATAAGAATTAATCCGTGAACAGGGTCCATCTCGAGCCGCAAGCGTCCATAACGAGACATGGTTTCGGCAACATCGATAAGGATTGAATGGGGGACTGCGTAGCGCGAGTACTTAATTAAGGTATCGATTACTTGTTCTGCATCATGTCCGGCAGCACGCGCATTCCATAAACCAAGTGATGTTAAACGATATGTATGGATATGTTCTGGTGCTCGTTCTAGTTCGGCAAATGGAGCAATTGCGCGTCGACACTCAGTTGACATCGGGTGGTCAATATCGAGCAGTAGCGTTTTATCGCTCTGAACAATTAGTGGACCATCAGTCATTCAGTAAATCCTTTATTAGCGCGTGTAGTAGCTTGCTGCGATCTTCAAGGGTACTTATGTCTACCCATTCATGGGCTGCGTGGGCGCCGTCGCCAACTGCGCCAAGCCCATCAAGTACTTGAGCACCTGCGGCTGCTGCAAAGTTGCCATCACTTGCCCCACCAACTGATGCATGACCCAAGGGTGACATTCCAAGATCTTTAGCGACTTTTTCTGCTCGCTCGTACAGCGACATTGTCGATGTAGTTTCTAAAGGAGGTCGATTAAATCCACCAGTAATTTCGTAACGAGTTGCGGCATTGACAGGCTTTAAACCTTTGATGGCAGCATCAACTCGCTTTAGATCATCCATTGAGTACGAGCGAATATCAATATCTAGCACAGCTAGATCAGGAACAGTGTTTGTTGTATTGCCAGCGCGAAGTGTTGTGGGAACAACAGTTGTTCCATGTTCTGGATTTTGCATGGCTGTAATTGCTAAAACAGCATGTGCGATTTCGATTGTTGCGTTAACACCCTTTTCAGGTTCCAGCCCAGCATGTGAGGCCTTACCGTGAATTTTGACTTGATACATAGCGGTACCTTTACGGCCGGTTTTAACCTTGCCGTTAAGTGATGCTTCTAAAACTAGGACAGCTTTTGCTTTCGCAGAAATTTCCTTAATGAAATCTTTACTAGTTGCACTTCCTGTTTCCTCATCGGTTGTTGCGATTAATGCCGCACTTCCGGTTATCCCCTTCATGGCATACAGCGCCTGAACAAACCCAGCTTTCATATCGAAAATTCCTGGCCCACGAGCAGCCGTTCCTTCAACGCTCCACAGTGGAGCAAAAGATCCCTTAGGCCACACGGTGTCTAAATGAGCAAGAACGATTACATCTGGATTAGGTGCACCCCACCAGAAAACTGGCCGACCATTTACTTCGCGGATCTCTGCAGGTGTTCCCAAGATTCTGGTTGCTATGTCACTCGCTAAGTGGACAACATCGCGGCAGGCATCTAGATCTTCAGTTGGTGATTCCAACTTCACTAACGCTTCGAGGGCTGCCAACATGGGATAAGTCTATAGCGGTGCCACGCCTGTGATGCGTGGGATTCTGAAGGATTGGACCTCGCCCGTTGCATGATCCTTGGCAATTAACGCTCCTGCACTAATGCGAATTGGGTCAATGATGCGATGTGTTACCCCACCATTGTTATCGGCATAGCCAATTGAAAGAGTTTTCTCGTCAATTATAAATTGATTAAGAATTTCCATAGTTTCATTGGCAGTTGTGCGAGGAAGCTGACCTAATGCCTCGCTAGCAACCTGCCGCAAACGTGTTTGGCGGTAGGTAGATTTTTCTCCGGTGCGCAGGGTACGAATAGCATTAGTCAAACTATCTTTATCCGGAATCTCAACTTCCCCAATTACACGTGGGGGCCGCGGCTTTGTCAGAGCACGATTTGATTTTGGACCCGTGAGAATCATTCCATTCGCAGATTCTCCTGCAGGTAAATAACCACATTCACGAAGTACGCGCATAGCATCGGTTGCATCCAAATCGCAGATGACAACTTCAGGTGCAATTCGACGTAGGCCCAAGATTTCAAGTTTTTTGTCATTCATTATTTGCGAAATTAGTGCTGTGTCTTCACATCGAATAAAAGAGGATGTATTTCCAACACGAAGTTTGCCATGCTTCTTTGCAACATCTGCAATTAGATATTCAAGTGGTTGGGGCATCGGTGTTTTAGAAGTCTTAACCAAAAATGTCTTAATCTCATCGCCAGTCTTACCATGATCTAATGCGCGCCTAATTGTACTTTCAGTAAATCTATAAACAGTTGCACCACCACGGCTTTCAATTTCAGCCATCATTGCTAGGGCTTGTGAAATTTCATGTTCAAGAGGTCCTGGTGCAATAGCGGTGTTATCACTTTGAATTAAGATGTGATCAACCGTCTTCGGCAAGTCTTCGTTGATGGAACTTAAATCATCCCCGCCTAGAAATTGCTTTCCAAATTTAGACATCGCGCCTTGGCCAGTTATTCCTAGCCATTCAGCCTCACGAAGAGTCCATTCTGCAAGCTCTTCCTGCAGGGATGAATTTCGACGTACAGGTGCACGCCAGGACAACACCTCTTTAAAGCTATTCCATTCTGGCGCGGTACCTTGGTTTTCGCCTAATAGCTGCAGGGTTAAACCACGCACACGTGCAGCATTTACTCGATCAAGTTCTGGACCCAGAGCAGCCACATTTTTAGCTTCTACTCGCCCCACTAATCCGCTAACGCGCGATGTGATTAACCATTGTGATGCCAACATTTGCCAACGATCTGCAGGTGTTTGCATTAACCAGATATCAAACTTATTACTTGGCAAGATTCGATCATCGGCATCAATACTTATTAATGATGCGAGGTAAGCAAGTTCGGCGACAAATGCAGTACAGGATTCATCAACACCTAAATGAGTTGAAATAATTTTAAGATCGCGCACTCCTAATCCGCCAGCACGTAACGCATCTGCTGGTTCATCAGCCCAGAAATTGAGCAACTCTTCAACCCAACGTAATACCGTTGAGACGTTTGCAATCGCGGCCAGATTTATCTGGCGTTCATCACGTTTGGCACCGCTTAGTGTTGGTTGTTTAATAAATCGCTCTTTATGAATCTTTCCACCGCGCAATGCAATTGCTACTTCGCGAGGCAAAATCACTGTTCGCTGATCAAGTGGAACCAAGAATTTCTTGTCAAGTAGCCAAGTAACTCCGGGTCCTGGATTTTTAATATCTCCAACGCTGCCTCGAGGAGGGCCCCAGACCAATCGATCTAAAACTTTCTTCGCATCTGCCGGTGCATCATCTAATTCGCTGAGCTTCAACTTGACCATCGAAGCAGGCCCTAAACCTGCAGGCTCTATCCCAATAACATCCCGCAATTGTGTTGGTAGACGAAGCCCATCTTCAGATGGATAGACAAGCCCAATTGTTACTAAATGCTCTAAAGCACCCTTTGCTTCTTTATCTGTAAGTGTTACAACACTTTTTTCTAAAAATGGCTCATTTAATGATGCCGATGCTTCTAATACTTGAAACTGCCATTGGTTAAGTGAATCAATCGCTCGTGCCAAACTAGGCGCAGAACAAGCACGCACTGCAAGGGAAGCGATATCCGGGGGTACAGGTGTTACGAGGTCTGGGCGAGCGGTAAATAAATTTAAAAGGGCAGCATCATCCACACTACGTAGGTAGTCAGAGAATGAGCGCATTTCCATAACTTGCCTACATTACTGGCATATTGGAAGTTCTTGTTAATTACCCTTTACGTTTGCGCGGGGTCAACCATGTCCCAAGCGCAGCCAATCGAACCACGATTGGGGAAATTGCTCGACCAATAAAGCGTGCGCGACGGAAATCATGAATCGGCCAACCTTCAGCCATTGCTCGCAAACCTAACAATGCATCTGGATTAATTGCAGATGGATGACCAACGCATTGCAAGAGCGGTAGGTCATTGTTGCTATCTGAATAAGCAAAGCAGTCCTCTAGAGCAAATCCTTTGTTCTCCGCTAATTCCCGAAC
>CAIJHZ010000042.1 GCA_903820565.1 uncultured Actinomycetes bacterium | reverse complement strand
TCGTCGGTTCGAGCCCGACCCGCCCCACAACTAAGCCAGATGAAACGCTCAAGTAACTTCAGTGAATTCGTTACCGCATCAATAGTTAGTCCCGCTACCCCATCATTCGCCCTATACCCCATCGGGGTTGGCAATTTGAGCTTTTCATTGCATGATAACAACATGCACATTCGGAATGTAACAATCGAAGACATCCCGGCACTGTATGACATTTGCCTAAAGACTGGTGATACTGGAAAAGATGGAACTCACCTATATAGAAACCTAAGTTTACTTGGTGAAGTTTATGTTGGTCCGTATGTGACCTTCGATGCCGACTCCTCCTATCTCTTAATTGATGAAGATGGTTTAATTTCGGGGTATGCACTTTCGACATTCGATACGTTAATTTTTGATGCTACGTGTGCCAAAAAATGGTGGCCCAAGCTTCAAGCAAAGTACCAGGCTCCCGATGTTCAGAATCAAGATAAATGGAGTCGAGATAATCACATTGAACATGAAATATTTAACCCAACTACCTCGCCGACAGAAGTTCTAGAAGATTACCCATCACACGGGCACATCAATCTTTTATCACACGCGCAGGGAAAAGGAATGGGGAAAAAATTAATGATGAGCGTAAGAGAATCTTTGATGGACAAGGGATCTCCAGGGATGCATCTCCGAGTCTCTGGGGCAAATTTCAGAGCTCTTGGATTTTATGACAAATTGGGTTATTCAGAAATCATGAGACGCACAGGTGAAGTGATTGTTGGTGCACGGTACAACTAATACTTACTGCTACCTCTCATTTATCTCGCATCGTTCTATAATTTTTATTAAACCAGGCGTAACTTTGAGACATGACCGATCGTGTATTGCTGGTTATGGACGATGCTTTTGAATTGTCCACGCTCGGTGCCGCGCTGAAATTACATGGAACAAATGTGATTGGTGAAGCACAAAAGCAGTCTTCGGCTATTTTATTAATGCGAAGTATGCAGCCAAATGTACTTTTGATAGACATGCATTTTTCAAATGAGCATTCAATCGACATAGCTAATGCAATTCGCAAAGAATCACCTGCTATCGGCGTAGTCATGCTCGTTGCTTGCGCCGATCTGCGATTGTTGGGTGAAATTGATAGTGAAATTCCCTTTGGAACAAAAATTGTCATTAAAAAGAGTATGAACAGTGTCGCTGCTCTTTGCGAAGTGATTTCTGAATCACGAAATTTCGCAGCTGAATCACCAGTTACATGGATAAATGGCAATGTCTCCTTGCCCGAAAAAGCGCTAGAGAATTTAAGGTCACATCTGACCGATCTTCAAATTGAAACTTTACGGCTTGTTGCAGATGGCTTAACAAATGCTGAGATTAGTAGGCTCAGATTTGTGAGTGAAAAATCAGTTGAACAGGTTGTTTCTCGAATTGCAATGGTTCTCAATGTGCAGCCCGATCGATCAAAGAACTTACGGGTGCAATTAGTTGGCGAGTGCTTTAAATGGATAGGCGCGCCTAGACACTAGCTTTCCTATTCTCAATGCGGACACAGGTAAAGTTCACGCCTATGGAGCTAGTGCAGATTCGCGCGCAATGGAATCAGGTTCTGGATGCTCTGGAGTCAGAAAATCGCGTCGCATGGATTGCATATTTTGATGCTCGATTGAGTGCATACGAGAATGGAATTCTGACTTTAGATTTCTCAGATAGCCGGAAATTTGCAACGTCACATGAATACTCAGAAACTCGCCCTAATTTAAAGTCTGCTTTAATTGCAGCAATCAAATCCACTATTGGCCTAGATGTTGAGATCATCGAACGATGAGAATAAAGATTTTCCTGCTTGCACTTTCTTTAGTGGTTTCAATCAGTGGTGCACCTGCCTCAATGGCAGCGACTTCTTCTTTATCTATGTCTGTTAGGCAGACCCCAAGTGCTGCTGAAACTTTGCTCACTTTGTATGGCAATCTAAAGCCAAACAAAACAGGCGCAATCATAAAAATTCAAGTGGAATCTGATGGACAGTGGACCACAACTCGATTTACGACAAAGGTCACCAAAGTTGGAACCTGGAAGGTCACAGCTCTCGCCACAGCTCTTAATGCAAAGGTTCGCTATCGCGCCGTTTCTGTTGTGTCTGGAAAGAGTTTGTACTCCCCTATTCGTACGATCGCTGTAAAACAACAACCCGAGATTTCAACTGCTGACCCAGCTCAATTTATAGATTTATTGGGCCCTGGCGGCCGTATTCATGGTGCAGACATAAGTCGTTGGCAGCATCCCAACGATAAACAGATTGACTTTGTAAAGATGTATGAAGCCGGAATTCGATTTGTGTTTATCAAAGCATCTGACACCCGCGAATCAGCTGACCTGCTCTCTGTTAAATATGCGGCCATGGACTATCACGCTGCACAAGCCGCCGGTATTTATACAGGTTTTTACCATTATGCGGTCTTGCCCGATGTTTCAGATCCAGATGATGTCAAAAAGGATGCACTAGCTCAGGCACAAAAAGTTGTGTGGCGTTTAGCCTCAGTGGGAGGTTACTCGGATCGAGATCTGCCATACGCGTTGGATCTTGAAAATAAATGTGTTCGTTATTCCTCTTCCGGTGCCTGCCAAAAATATGCAACTCGCAGCGCAGTAACCTTGTGGGCAACAACTTTTCTTGCCTCCTTAAAAGAAAAAACCGGACGTACTCCAATTCTGTATTCATATGCAAATTTCTTAGAAGGGTCAATGAATCGTTCAGCAGAACTTGCGCAATATCCACTGTGGCTTGCTCAGTACGCAATTGATCCTGCTAATCCGATTAATCAACCAGGTTTAAAAAATGGCGGGTGTTATGTTCATTCCTGGACGGGCGAAAATTGTGACTCACAATGGACTGTTTGGCAGTACTCGTCCTGTGGAATCGCTCCAAGGTACGGTGTTCCTGGAAACAGATTAGATTTAAATGTTTTCCGTGGAACCCCTGGTACTTTCTTGGAATTGGCAAACGGCAGCTGGACACCAACACCAGTTGATCTAATGCCGATACAAGAGCCAACTGTATTAACAGTGTTAGATCAATCGGCAAGCACCACAAATAAATTAGTTACCTTTAAGGTAACCGTAGTTCGACCAAGCGGGTCCCCTGTCGTAACTGGCAACGTAAAATTAGTCTTTGATAAGTTAACGACCCCTGAAACTAAACCAATTCAAACAATTGTGCGCGAAACAAGTGGTGTGTGGACACTTGCCCTTAGGGGTATTTCAGCTGGGGAATATTCAGGCAAAGTTTTGTTCCAGGATGTTTCTGGAACTCATGCTGAATCAACATATCCAGTCACTTTTGCAGTTGCGCAAGGCCCAACACCTACTCCTAAGCCAACACCATCACCGACTTCAACTAAGAAGCCAACCACTGATGGTTGCAAGGGACAGATTAAGAACTAACCTCGCTTTGGCGAAACCAATGAGTACGCTAGGACTTACTTAACTCGAAGGGGTAATGCAGCGTGTCATACATCGGCAGTTTGGATCAGGGCACTAGCAGTACTCGATTCATGATTTTTGACCACGCAGGTCAGGTTGTTGGCCAACATCAACTAGAACATCGTCAAATTCTTCCGCGCGCTGGTTGGGTGGAACATGATGCCGCGGAAATTTGGGAACGTGCGCAAGAAGTTATTGCTGGCGCTCTAAAGCAAGCTAATCTTTTAGGTTCAGATTTAGCTGCTATTGGCCTAACTAACCAACGTGAAACAACTGTGGTCTGGGATATAACAACTGGTCAACCCTTATCTAATGCAATTGTCTGGCAAGACACGCGTACTATTGAATTCTTAGCATCATTGTCAGATATTCAACAGCAAAAGATCCGCTATACGACTGGCTTAACTATCGCTCCATACTTTGCCGGCAGCAAGATGAACTGGTTTCTAAGCAATGTTCCTGCCGCGCAAGGTTCAAATGCACGGTTTGGAACTATCGATTCATGGCTCTTGTGGAATTTGTCTGGAGGTGTTCGTGGGGGCGTGCACGCAACTGATGTGACAAATGCAAGCCGTACATTATTAATGAACCTTGACACTCTAGATTGGGACGAGGATCTGTTGTCAATCTTCGGGATCTCGCGTTCTACATTACCTGTCATCAAATCTTCCTCTGAAATATATGGATTGACTGATCCCCATGGTCCCTTTGGAACCGCAATACCAATTGCCGGAATTTTAGGAGATCAGCAAGCTGCAATGGTTGGTCAGGTGTGCTTTGAGCGCGGTGAATCAAAGACAACGTATGGAACTGGAAACTTCGCGCTCCTTAATACCGGCACTGAAATTGTCCGTTCTAACAATGGCTTACTAACGACGGTTTGCTTCAAACTTGGTGATGCACCGGCGCATTACGCACTCGAAGGATCTGTTGCCGTGACCGGTTCTGCAATCCAATGGCTTCGCGATCAATTAGGAATCATCACACATGCTGCTGAAACTGAAGCTCTGGCTGCATCTGTCGCAGATACCGCCGGCGTTTATTTTGTTCCGGCATTTTCAGGTTTATTTGCTCCGTATTGGCGCAGTGATGCGCGTGGAGTAATTGTTGGATTAACTCGCGCAGCAACTAAGGCGCATCTTGCGCGAGCCGCACTCGAAGCAATTTGTTATCAAACACGAGATGTGATGGATGCAATGGTTGCCGATAGCGGTGTTCCTATGAAGGAAATGCGCGTTGACGGTGGAATCACAGCAAACTCGTTCTGTATGCAACTACAAGCAGATGTAATGGGAATCGACATCACTCGTCCATTAATCGGTGAAACCACAGCGCTAGGTGCTGCATATGCAGCCGGTTTAGCGGTCGGATTTTGGTCATCAACTGATGAGCTGCGACAGCAACGACAACAATCTCGTCGGTGGGTATCGACAAGTACTGCAGAACAACGCGAAGTTGGTTATGCAGGGTGGAAGAAAGCTGTTGAGCGAACTTTAAATTGGGTTGATTAAGCCTTAGTTATTTCGATCAAGAATGCGTTTGCTGGAGCAAGTATTGGGGCGGTAACTCCCATTGCTGCCAATGCAGATCCAGACATTGTTATTCCCTCCATCCATTCAGGCGGTGCAATAACCATAAAACGTGGCTTTCCTGCCGGGTAAACGGCTTTAATTGAATAGTTCGCTGTCTCTTGTAGCCCTGGAAACTTTAGTGGTGATGGATGAATAGAAGTCGTTGGCGTCAATTGAACATAAGCAAAAATTGCATGACTATCATCATGTGAGACAACACCATACAAATATCCATGCGAATCTGGGTAATCAACTCGGACTACTTTTCCTGCATGCAACAATTCGCGATTGGTTTTGTAATACTGAGCCCATGTTGCTAAATGCTTTCGCTCCTCGGCTGTCGCTTCAGTGATGTTCCATTCAATACCTGCATGACCAAATAGAGCTGTCGTAGCGCGCATAGATAGTTCTAAGGTACGGCCTGTTTGGTGACCATGCGTAGGCCCAATATGCGTTCCTAAAAGTTCTGGT
This sequence comes from uncultured Actinomycetes bacterium, assembly GCA_903820565.1. Taxonomy (GTDB): domain Bacteria; phylum Actinomycetota; class Actinomycetes; order Nanopelagicales; family Nanopelagicaceae; genus Planktophila. Next base: position 11,305 of record CAIJHZ010000042.1, on the reverse strand, counting down.
GGAATAACTTGCATGGTCCATCGCTGAATTGTTTGACGTTCTAACGCATCATTGTTGTCACTCGTCCAGAATCGATCCACATGATCAATTACACCTAAGTCGATACGCGCTCCACCAGATGCACAGGATTCAATTTCAAGACCTGGATGACGCTTCTTTAACTCTGTAAACAAACGATAAATTGCTTGTGTTTGGCCATGAACACCTGCCACACCAAGGTGGCCTGCATCAACAAGCACGCGATTGTGATCCCATTTTATGTAGGAAATATTGTGAGCAGCCAAGACTGCAGAAGTTTGCTCCAACACATGGTTGAAAGCTCCTTCTTGGCCAAGATCTAGAACTTGCTGATGACGCCACAGAGGTGGAACTCGATCTGCTTGGTGCAAAATCCATTCTGGATGCGCTCGATATACATCAGAATCTGGATTAACCATTTCTCCTTCAAACCACAAACCAAATTCAATTCCCTTGTCATTTACGTACTTAATGATCGGAGACAAACCATTCGGCCAAACTTCTGGATCAATGACCCAATCCCCCAACCCCGCACGATCATCGCGGCGCAAGTGGAACCATCCATCATCCAGAACAACACGCTCAATGCCTACCTCAGCTGCAACATCAATTAAAGCCTTTATTTTTTCTTCATTGTGATCAAAGTACAAAGCTTCCCACATATTTAAGGTAAGCGGACGCGGTCTCTTTGGATGAATATCCCGTGCCCGAATGTATGCATGATAGGCAGCACTTACACCATCAAGGCCATCTGCAGAAAAAACAGATACCAGTGCAGGTGCTTCGTAGACTTCACCTGAATCCAGAATCAATTCTCCTGGTAACAGTAATTCACCAGCTCCTATTGATTGAGAACCATCAAATAATTTTTCCACTAAATAATGTGAATTTCCGCTCCAAGCGATACTAGTTGCCCATGCATCTCCTGCTTGAAAGGAAGTGCGCGCAGTTAAAGCAATGTCAGCAATTGAAAAATTATGCCCACTTCGGCCTTCGCGCGATTCGCGTACCCAAGTACCAGTTGCAATTTCCTTACGTTGGGGATTGCGTTCGTTAGACCAACGACCAGCAAAATCTAAAGTTTGTGTAGCCTCTTTCGGAAGAGGGAGCCAATGTATAAATTCGTTCAGACAATAAGCACTATCAGCTAAGTTTTTAACGCTCGCTCTTTGAAAAAGCACACCGTTACTATCTAGGTCGAAGTTAATAATCACTTCGAGTTCTGCGTGAAAATCGCGAAGTGTTACCGCAGCATGGTTTGCCTGATGATGAAAATCTGTTACCTCAAACTTTGTCGACCACGCTTTTCCGTTGCGATGCCCAGATAATGTTGGGCGCCCCAAAAAACCACGAGAACTTTCTCGCATGACTCCAGGGAAAAGTGGCTGATCCCAAGAGCTATTAGCAATTGAAGGCCGAAGCGCTGTTTGTACTGCTGCGAGATCACCAGATACTGGTGCACCCCAATGTTGAATAACGAGGGCCCCATCGACTACTTCAAGCAACAGCGAAGAGGAAGTGCTGCTCAATAGTGCAGATTGCTTACTCACAAAGGTAGAGTAACGACACTATGGGCGAGAGTAAAAAACTAAAAGCAGGCATCATCCGCAATGATCGCGAAATGGCCGATGGGCGAACAATTCGTTACTACGATACTGCTGGTCAGGCGCGAAATGCTGTGGATGCTCGACCTAAGGAAGATCAACCAGAAATAGGTGAGCTTCGTCTAGATCCATTAGTCAATGAGTGGGTAGCCATGGCAGCTCACCGACAGGGGCGAATTTTCTTGCCTCCAAAAGAGCTATGTCCTTTGTGTCCTACTACTGGTGATTTGCTTACAGAAATTCCAGAATCAGATTTTGAAGTTGTTGTCTTTGATAATCGATCTCCATCATTGCGCCCACCAGTTGGTGATTGGGCTCTTCCTGACATGGTTGGGCCCGATACTGATTTAGGAACTGCAGCCGGAAAGTGTGAAGTAATCTGCTTTACCGCAGAACATGGCAACGCCTTTAAAGATCTAACACCGCAACGTGTTCGCACTTTGCTGGAAGCGTGGATTGATCGAACATCAGAGCTTTCACAAGAAAATTACATTGAACACATTGCCCCATTTGAAAACCGCGGCGAGGAAATCGGTGTAACGCTTTCGCATCCACATGGCCAGATTTATGCCTACTCCTATATCCCTCCACGTGTTGAAAAGATGTTAGCTGCTGCCATTAAGTACAAGCAACAGACTGGCAAAGTTTTATTTGATGAAATAATTGCACGTGAAATTCGCGATGAAGAACGTATTATCGCCCGTAATGATCGTTGGATTGCATTTGTTCCATATGCGGCTAGGTATCCCTTCGAAATTCATATTGCTCCTCTCAATCCGGTTGCGGATCTCACTGGATTAACAGATGCAGATCGTGATGCGTTTCCAGCGATCGCACTCGAAATCACACGCAGACTGGATGGCGTATTCGGTATTGAAATGGCTTACATTGCAGCATGGCATCAGGCGCCTGTTCGAGTAGGTCGGGATGTCATGCGACTGCATTGGCAAATAACAAGTGTGCGCCGAGCACCAGGAAAATTGAAGTACTTAGCTGGTTCTGAATCTGCAATGGGTGCATTCATTATGGACATGCGACCTGAACAGTCTGCAGCACAATTGCGCGAAGTTATTTTGTAATGCGCGTTTTAGTCACTGGCGGTACCGGATATATCGGTTCCACAGCGGTTGAAATGTTATTAAATCAAGGGTTCGACATCTCAATTTTGGATGATTGCAGCATGGGTCATGCCGATACGGTCCCGGCTGGCGTGCGTTTCATCCAAGGTTCACTCTTAAATTCGGATGAAGTTGCCGACTCTTTGGCTGATTGCCAAGTGGTTATGCACTTTGCCGGTAAATCATTGGTTGGAGAGTCTGTTAAGCAACCCGACCTCTACCATTTAGTCAATGTTGGTGGAACTCGTATCCTGTTAGATGAAATGCGCAAACAATCAATTTCAAAATTAGTCTTTTCATCATCTGCCGCCACATATGGGGAACCGGAAGTGCTCCCAATTCTTGAGACGTCCCCGACTAATCCAACTAATCCTTATGGTGCGACAAAACTAGCAATTGATCAGATGATCACATCCGAAGCTGCGGCCCATGGATTGTCCGCTGCTTCTCTACGCTATTTCAATGTTGCCGGGGCAATAAAGACAGACCGTGGCTGGCTCGCAGAAAGACATAACCCTGAGACACATCTAATCCCTAATGTTTTGCGCAGCACGACAGAAAATCCGGTTAAAATTTTTGGCACAGATTGGCCAACCGCAGATGGAACCTGTATCCGTGACTACGTGCATGTAATCGATTTAATTGATGCACATGTTAAAGCTCTACATTCCTTGAAAGATTCCGCCCACGAGATTTATAACCTAGGAAGTGGATCTGGATATTCAGTCCGCGAAGTTGTAGCAGCGGCTAATACCGCCATCGGACATCAAATTCCTTCTATTGATACTGCGCGGCGAGCAGGTGACCCAGCTGTTTTGATTGCAGATATTTCTAAAGCGAAAGCGCGTCTTGATTGGGAGCCAACTAGAGATCTCAACACAATGGTTTCAGACACTTTGAAATCTATGGCATGACAGTGAGTTTGATTGAAGAAAAGTTTTTTGAGACCTTTGGTGAAGAGCCAGATCTAATTGCTGCCGCTCCAGGTCGAGTCAATTTAATCGGCGAACACATTGATTACAGCGAAGGCTTTGTTCTTCCTTTTGCCATAAACGAAAGAACTATGACCGCTGTTCGAATTCGCGATGACTCAACTGTTCGTGTTGCTTCTGTTCAGCGTCACAACACGATTGTTACTGTAGACATTAAGGATGTTAAGCCTGGACTAAAGGGTGATTGGGAGCGCTACGTTCTTGGCGTCCTATGGTCCATGGGCATAACAACCGGAGTAGACCTAATGATTGATGGTCATGTTCCACTTGGCGCGGGGTTATCTTCTTCTGCAGCACTCGAGTGTTCTGTAGCAACAGCGATGAATCACTTATTCGATCTGGGATTTAGTCTTGAACAACTTGCTCGGTTAACGCAAAGAGCAGAAAACGAATATGTCGGAGTCCCCTGCGGCATCATGGACCAATCTGTTTCACTTATGGCAACTAACGGCTTTGCACTTTTGCTTGATTGCCGAGATCTATCTACTCGAAATATCCCATTTGATGTTGCAGCGCATGGCATGGAGCTTCTGATTATTGATACACAGGCCCAGCACGCTTTAATTGATGGGGGCTACGCCGAGCGACGTGCATCCTGCGAATCTGTCGCATCCATATTGAATGTAAAATCTATGCGGGATGTAACGATGGATCAGTTGGATTCTTATTGTCATCAGTTAACAAACACCGAATATCTCCGAGCTCGGCACGCGGTCACCGAAATGAAGCGCGTATTGGATTGCGTAGATGCCTTAAGTAACGCTGATTTTATAAAAGTTGGCCTCCTGATTAACCAATCTCATATTTCTTTGCGCGACGATTACTCGGTTTCTTGTCCCGAACTAGACACAGCGGTTGAAGCATCACTGGAAGCAGGTGCACTTGGGTCACGAATGGTGGGTGGCGGTTTTGGCGGAAGTGCAATTGCCTTAATTAATGTGTCAAAAACTGCAGATACTATTCAAGCCATTGAAAAGGCTTTTGCAGATAAGAAATTTAAGGCGCCGCGCTTTTTTACATCATTGCCAAGCCAAGGGGCGGAACTACTTTCTAGAAAGTAATCTCGATCTACTGGAATTTATTGGGCAGTTATTGACAGAACTTCTACCCCACCAATTGCGCCCAATACATTTAATAGATCTGTTGGATCGCTACCTGGAATCGCAACAGTGATGTCGTCATACCCTTTACCATCTTCAGACTTAACAACTGCGAGCGCACGGATATCTCCGCCTGCTGCCCCGATGGCAGATGCAAGAAGTCCCAAAGAACCTGGGCGATCTGGAATTGCTACCTGTAATTGAAAGAGTGCCATGTGGGAATCTTATCCTTTCTTACTTAAGCCAGGATTACCCATTCGCCTTTAATGGTGACTTTAACAATTGGAAGTGGATTGGTTGCAGGACCCGAAACCACGGCACCTTTTTTAAAAGGGTTGAAGCTGGCATTATGAACTGGGCACACGATCAACTGTCGCGTAGCAAAGTACTGAGTGACTCCACCTTGATGAGTGCAGATTGTTTGATAGGCAAATACACCTGTCTTAGTGCGAAACAGCAGAGCAGGTGCACCGTTACTGAGTTGAAAAGGGTAAGTGCCCCCAACTTTGATTTTGCTCAATTTAACAATCTGATTACTTGCAGCCAGGGCAGAAGTTCCAAACAAGGTTGAGGCTGCGCCGATGATTGCCATGCGAAGCGCGGATCTGCGTGTGAGTTTCATATGCTCCCTGACTTGGATTCGAACCAAGAACCTGTCGATTAACAGTCGACTGCTCTGCCGTTGAGCTATCAGGGATTAACTGTGCAAGCGCAAACTCTATCGCACACAGGGGTTAGGGCAAAAATTGCGGGCTACAGGCTTCCCAGCGCTAAGTCATGCAGGGATCTACGGGCGCTTTCTAGGGCCACTAATTGGGCAAATGCTGCGTTGTATTCAATCTCATTTTCGACTGGATTTAAGCGCTGAAGCGATGACTTTAATTCGGCGATAGATCGCGAAATCGCAACCTCACGTAATCGAGCCACGATGCTTGCAACATATACAGCAGTTGGCTTTCCATCAGCGCGAATCGGTTCAACCGTTAATTCTGTAAATAAAGCTCTTACATTCTCGTCAGCGATATTTTCTGGAGAAATATTATCAACCGAATCAATTGCAAGTCTCAGCGCTATGTATGCAGGATGTGTAAATGCACCTGTCTCGATTGAACTCCACAAATCATCGACAAAAAGTGATGGATCTTGCAATTTGGCCTTTAGTACTTCTCGTTCCAGAATCAAGCGCGCTTCGTTGGGGTCTGGTCTGAAATTTGGTTGTTCCGTCGTTTCTTCAATTACAGATTGATTCGCAGGTGCCGCCTTGACTCCACGGGAAACAGCGCGAGTAACAAGTTCGACCTCGACACCAAGCCAGCCAGCAAGCAGTCGCGTGTATTCGGGACGCAATGATTTGTCACGAATCTGCGCAACTAATGGTGCAGCCGCATTTAATGCATTGACTCGACCTTCGGCTGAATCTAATTTGTGGTGTGCTAGCTCTGCGCGGATAGCAAACTCAAAAAGTGGAACACGACGAGCAATTAAGTCGCGCAATGCTAGATCACCTTTTTCTTGACGCAGTTCACACGGATCCAATCCATCTGGCTCGACGGCAACAAATGTTTGTGTCACAAACTTTTGGTCCTCACTAAATGCGCGTAATGCCGCCTTTTGACCAGCAGCATCACCGTCAAATGTAAAAATAACTTCACCGCGAAATGCGTCATCATCCATTAATAATCTGCGCAAAATGCGAATGTGGTCTGCGCCAAATGCGGTTCCACAGGTTGCAACTGCTGTTGTAATCCCGGCAAGGTGAGCTGCCATTACATCTGTATAGCCTTCAACAATTACTGCTTGGCGCTTTTTAGCGATCTCTTTCTTCGCTACATCAAGGCCGTATAGAACTTGGCTCTTCTTATAGATGGGAGTTTCTGAGGTATTTAAATACTTTGGACCTTGATCATCTGCATCACTAGCAAGCTTTCTAGCACCGAATCCAACAATGTCCCCTAAAATGTCTTTGATCGGCCACATCAATCGATTTCGGAACTTATCAATTGGTCCACGTTGGCCCATCTTTGAAAGTCCCGCTAGTTCAAGTTCATCAATTGTGTAACCCAGGGCTCGCAAATGTTTTGTCAGACCATCCCATTCATCGGGTGAATAACCGACACCAAATTGCTCGCACGCGGCACGATCAAAACCTCGTTTTGTTAATACATCACGTCCGTGAGCTGCTAGCGGAGAAGAATTAAGTTGTTCTTGATAAAACTTTGCAGCCTCACTATGTGCTGCAATCAATCTATTACGAGTACTTGATGTAACCACTGGCCCAGTGCTGGAGCCCTCGTCATAACGAAGCGTGTAACCTATTTTGTCAGCAAGTCGTTCGATAGTCTCTGTAAAAGTAAGATGGTCAATCTTCATCAAAAAAGCAATGACATCTCCACCAGTTTGGCAACCGAAGCAATGGAAATAACCCTTGCTAGGTGTCACATGAAATGATGGTGACTTTTCATCATGAAATGGGCACAAACCTTTTTTCTGGCCGCCGCCGGCACTTTTCAGCTGCACATAATCTGCAACGACTTCGTCGATAGGTGCACGATCTCGGATGTATGCAACATCCTCATCTCTTATGCGCCCGCTCATGTTCGTACCTTACCGATTAGCAAGTAAGCGCGCATGCAAGGCATAGGCACCCGGGTCAGTTAGTGCTGCTACCTGGTCAATGATTACGCGCATTTTGGCCACATCATCGGCCGCCTCATTCCAAGGCTTCTGAAAGTACGAATCTAGTTCGTTGGGATAATTCAATAGCATCTCTACTAATTCGCCAATGATGACCTGTTGCTTTGCGTATCTATCTTGCGAATGCGCCGCATTAATTAAGTAATGCCCTGCAATGGCTTTTAAGAAATCTACTTCGAGTTTTTGTTCACGAGGAATCTCTAGATCTGCGCTGTAGCGGGAAAGTGGGCCATTGCCATGTACCGTCCGAGTTTGAACTTCGGCTGCTAAAACAAAACGACCAATTAATTGACTGGTTGAATCCTTCATGCGGGCGAGGCTGCGGTGGCTTCCATCGTAATAATGTGGCCAAGCAGAAAGCGCTGAAAGACGTGCATGCGCTTGGATTGCCTCTTGCTCTGTTGCATCACTCTTGTAATCAATGGTCATAACTTTGTACAGTTCAGCAAAATCTTGTTCAAAGTTTTTTACAGAGACTTGTCCGGCAAAGATTGCATCTTCCAAGTCATGGACTGAATATGCACAATCATCAGACCAATCCATAATCTGAGCTTCTATACATTTCTTACCAGCGGGTGCTTCTTTGCGCATCCAATTAAAGATCTCTACATCATCATCGTAAACACCAAACTTACGAGGATTTTCCGATCTAGGCCACGGATACTTTGTTGCACCATCTAAAGACGCACGAGTTAAATTCAGTCCAATACTTTTTCCATTGGCATCAACAGTCTTTGCTTCTAAGCGAACGAGCAATCTAAAACTTTGTGCGTTTCCTTCAAAGCCGCCGAAATCTTGAGCAATCTCGGCTAAGGCTTCTTCCCCATTGTGGCCAAAGGGAGGATGGCCTAAATCATGTGAGAGGCAGGCGGTATCTTGCAGATCAGGATCAGCTCCCAGCGATTCGCCTAGCTCGCGGCCAATCTGAGCACACTCCAACGAATGCGAAAGTCTGGTTCGTTGAAAATCGTTTTCCCACGGAACAGCTACTTGTGTCTTTGCAGCTAAACGTCGCAAAGATGCAGAATGAATTACTCGAGCGCGATCTCGCATAAATTCAGTTCGGCCCGCACGCTTTGCAGGTTCATCCAAGAAGCGTTCTTGGTCAAAAGCGCTGTAACTCATGGCAATACCTTAGTAACAATATCTGCATCAGGTAAGTGATCGCTTACCTGTATGCCGCGCCTACCTACGGTTATGTAGACCAAGTATGCACCGGCCTCGCGAAGTAAGTATTTATAGCCACTATTAGCGATGGTATTTGGTCCAGTTTGTACGGGCGAACAGGTACTAATTATTCCTTGATCATTTGCCATCGTTATTGCACGTTTACAGTGATATGGATCGGTCACGATAATGACGTCACTCACATACCGTTTTTTCATAACATTGGCAAAGGCCTTAGTACTTACCAAAGTATCGCGACCTTCTTCAATTGAAATTATATTTTTCGACGGAATTCCATGAGTGCGCAACCAATACTTGCCCGATGCAGCTTCAGTTGTTCGATCTCCTGGCGCTCCTGCTCCAACTGTAAAAATAAGCGGTGCGAACCCAAGATCATAAATTCTCTTCGCTTCAACAAGTCGTGCCTCAAGAGCTTTGCCGGGCTTGCCATCTAATTGTGCCGCTCCCAAAACAACAATTACATCTGCTTTACGTACTACTGGATTGTTAGCTGCGCGCCACACTTGTGAAACTCCATAAGCAGGAGCGATCAAGGCAAGAACTACAACTATTGTGATTGTGCGACGAATGAATCTGAATAGAAACATTTATCCGCCCGAAAAAGCATCTTCTAGTTCAACATGAACTAATTCGTCTGGATCATTGAGCCAGCCATCTGGCAAAGTAGGTGGGCGACCATGACTTGTACGACCTCGAGGTTTATCCCCAACCTCGGTTGGATATGGCTGATCTTCTAGCTGATCCAACAAATTACGCATCTCTTGCAAAGATGAAACCATTCCTAAATCATGGCGAATTTCGCGAGGAACACGAAAGCCCTTTAAATACCAGGCCATGTGCTTTCGCATGTCCCGCATTCCGCGATCTTCAGATTCTAAATACTCAACGATTAAATTAGCGTGACGGAACATCACTTCACGTACTTGGTGCAATGTCGGTGTAATTTGTTTGCCATCACCTTTTAGGGCAGCTACAAGATCAGTAAACAACCAAGGTCGCCCAAGACAACCACGACCAACTACAACGCCTGCACAGCCACTGTGTTCGACCATTGAGACCGCATCTGTTCCGGACCAGATATCTCCATTACCCAAAACAGGAACTCCTGTTGGTTTTAAGTGCTCAACAAGACGCGCAATTGCAGACCAGTCGGCCTTGCCTTCATACATTTGTGCTGCGGTACGAGCATGCAGCGCAACCCATGCAACACCTAAATCTGCTGCAGATTTGGCAGCTTCCAGATACGTTTCATGATCGCTATCAATACCAATTCGCATCTTTACAGTTACTGGAATTCCAAACGGTTTGGCAGCTTCAATTGCCGCGCCAACAATATTACTAAATAGCTTTCGCTTAAAAGGAAGTGCTGCTCCCCCGCCTTTACGAGTTACTTTTGGAACAGGGCATCCAAAGTTCATATCAATGTGATCAGCTAAGTTTTCTTTTCCAATCATTGTCACAGCAGCACGCATCGTTGTTGGATCAACGCTATATAGCTGTACAGAACGTGGCCACTCATCTTTGCCTGGAACAATCATTCGCAAGGTTTCTGGCCGGCGTTCGATTAATGCCCGAGCTGTAACCATTTCAGAAACAAATAAACCTGCACCTTGTTCGCGACATAGCGTGCGAAATGGAGCATTAGTTATTCCAGCCATGGGTGCTAGAACAACCGGTGGATCTACATAATGATCACCGCTTGCTAATGAAAGTAAGAGTGGTTTTAGCAACCTAGTAAACGAGGTGCTAGCCATGCTTCGACCTGATCTAGGCCGATACGCTCTTGTGCCATTGTGTCGCGATCACGAATTGTTACTGCATTATCTTCAAGGGTTTCGAAGTCGATCGTGATGCAATACGGAGTTCCGATTTCATCTTGACGACGGTAACGACGACCAATTGCACCAGCATCATCAAAATCAATATTCCAATTTTTACGAAGTTGTGTTGCAAGATCGCGTGCCTTTGGAGACAGATCAGCGTTGCGAGACAGCGGAAGAACGGCGGCCTTAATAGGTGCAAGGCGATGATCCAGCTTTAGAACTGCACGCTTTTCCATCTCGCCCTTACTATTTGGTGCTTCATCTTCTGTGAAGGCATCCATTAAAAATGTAAGTGTGCAGCGATCAACACCTGCTGCAGGCTCAATCACAAATGGTGTCCAACGCTCTCCCTTTTCCTGATCAAAGTAAGAAAGATCCTTACCGGAGGCAGCAGAGTGCGCCTTTAGATCAAAGTCGGTGCGGTTAGCAATACCTTCTAGCTCGCCCCATTCAGTTCCAGCGAATTCAAACTTGTATTCAATATCTGCTGTTCGCTTTGAATAGTGTGACAACTTCTCTTTTGGATGATCATAAACACGAAGACGCTCTGGGTTAATTCCAAGGTTCACATACCAAGCCATGCGAGTATCAATCCAGTACTGGTGCCATTCTTCATCACTTCCTGGCACAACAAAGAACTCCATCTCCATCTGCTCAAATTCGCGAGTACGGAAAATAAAGTTTCCAGGTGTAATTTCATTACGGAAAGATTTACCGATTTGGCCAATTCCAAATGGTGGCTTTTTGCGTGATGTCGTCATAACCTGA
>CAIJHZ010000041.1 GCA_903820565.1 uncultured Actinomycetes bacterium | reverse complement strand
TTGCACCTGCAAAGTAACGGAAGTGATCAATTGCAAGTGGCATATCTGCATGAATAGTTTCGCGAATTGGCTTTCCGTTGTCCCAAGTTTCAGCAACGGCTAACATTTCAAGGTTCTGCTCCATACGATCTGCGATCTTGTTAAGAATGATTGCGCGAGCAGTTGCTGATGTCTTACCCCATGCATTTGCTGCAGCGTGAGCGGCATCTAAAGCTTTATCAATATCTTTTGCATTACCTCGTGCAATCTCGCAAAATACTTTTCCAGTTACTGGAGTTACATTTTCAAAGTACTGACCCGAATCAGGTTTTACATACTCGCCATTAATCCAATGGTCATAACGTGGCTTAAAGGTAACTTTGCTCCCAGATTGTCCAGGGGCTACATAATCGGTCATTTTTTCTCCTTTGAAAATGTCACCAATGTGACGACCTTTTGCAGGCTACTCCTGAGGCAGTTAGAACGTAATAGATGGGTGCTATCCATATAGAGGTATGAGTGCCAGCCACGCTTACAATCGATGTGAATCGAAAACTTTGGGTTAAGGGCAATCTAAGCGTGAGCGTGAGCAATGGCTCTCAAACTCTCAATCCTAGAAATAGATATTTAATAATGTAAAATTCATTTATGACATTTTCAGATTTAAACCTCGTTGGCGTCCTGGTCGCATTCTTTTTCTCATTCATAAGTGGAGCAATTTGGTTTGGACCAAAGACTTTTTATCCTGTCTGGATGAAAGCAAAAGGCAATACCTCAGGTCAGCTGACTGGTGAACAGAACAAGCCGGCTCTTCTTTTTGGTGGAACTTTTCTTGGTGTACTAATTCAGACTCTGACACTTGCAGTGATTATCAATTCTGTTCAAGTGGGCAATCCTGAACTTGGAGTGCTTCAAGGTGCAGGAATAGGCTTAGCAGTTGGCGTGGGAATTGGAATGTTCGCATCACTCAGTCACCGTTTATTTGGTGGAGAATCACTCAAAGTGTGGATCATTGAAACCGCAAATGATGCACTCAACCTAACCGTTGCTGGCGCAATCATCACTTTCTTTAACTAAAACTAATGCACGAATACGAGAAGGAAGTCCAAGAGCGTTGGGGTAATACTGACGCCTATAAGCAATCCCAATCAAAGAGTTCAAAATATTCAAAAGAGGATTTTGAGGCAGCTAAGGTAGATCAAGAGGCTGCCACAGAGTTATTTGTCTACGCATTTGGAAACTCTTTACCTCTTGATTCAGATAGGACTAGAACCGCAGTCTTTGCTCATCGCGCTGCAATTACAAAGTGGTTTTATGACTGTTCAGTTGAGATGCAGAAGAACTTGGCTGTCATGTATATAGAAGATCCTCGATTTAAAGAGTATTACGACGGACGCGTGAGGGGCTTAGCCCAATATGTCCATGATGCAATCCAAGCTCAGTAGCTAGGAAGCTCGCCAGCAATACCAGGCAACAACACTTCGCATTCCAGCAAATTGCTCACCTAACTCTTGTAGGGCCATCGGTTTAATGGGCTCAGAACTTCTATGCAAGTTATCCCAACCTCTTCTTACCGCTAAATCACCTACTGGCCACACATCTAGTCTCCCGAGATGAAAGATTAAGAACATCTCTACCGTCCATCGTCCAATGCCAAATAGGGGTACTAGTTCTTGAATAATCTCTTCATCAGACATGTTTCCAAATTTTCTAAAATTGATCTCTCCTGATAAGGCAGCTGAAGTGAGCTCACTAATTGTTCGCACCTTTGCACC
>CAIJHZ010000040.1 GCA_903820565.1 uncultured Actinomycetes bacterium | reverse complement strand
GCGCTTACGCGGTATGAACTCAGCCACAACTTCACAAAAATGGCGGAGGGCGTGGGATTTGAACCCACGAAACTTTCGTTTGCCGGTTTTCAAGACCGGTGCACTCGGCCGCTATGCGAGCCCTCCGTGGGAGAGATTACCCGAATTTAGCCCTAGCCAAAAATCGGCCAGATATTAGGCGGGAAGATCCAAGAGTTCTTCGATGATCTTTGCAACACCATCGGCGGTACATGGTTCTGCTATCCCTTTAGCAAATGATGGTGCATCTGGGTGGCCATCTGACATTGCATAAGAACGAGCTGCCCATTGAAGCATTGAGAAATCATTGGGATTATCACCAAAGGAAACACAATCCTCAGCAGTTAATCCAAGACGCTTTGCCATCATTGCAAGTGTTGTTCCTTTTGAAATGTTTAATGCTGAGATCTCAATCAATGAATCTCTAGATGTTGAGTGGGTGACAGTCACAATGTCTTTTAATTCGCGGTGAGCAACTTCAACCATTTCATCAGATGTGAACTCATGGTTACTACATCTTCCCAGAATCTTTAACGCAGGACGCTTGATTGCATCTTCAATTTTGTCGACACCAACGTTGTCTAAACCAATATCCCATTTAGGAATGTACGCGATTTCACGGTGATAGTGATCATTGGATTCAACAGCAAATGACATCTCTGGCATTGCAATTCTCATACGTCGCACAACTTCTAGTTGTTCATCAACAGAGATCATCCACTCTTCAAGAACGGCGTCTTTCATCAAGTCATACAACATCGCACCGTTACAACATATTGCTTCACCAAAACCAAAGGCTTCCCGAATTTCACCCATCCAGCGTGGAGGACGTCCTGTTACAAAGAAAACATGCACACCTAAATCTCGCGCTCGTGTGAATACATCAATTGTGCGCTGGGAAATTACACCATTATGCGAAACGATTGTTCCATCTAAGTCTGTTGCAATTAGTTTGGGGCGTTTACTCACACCAGCTCAAATCGTGTCACACCCAAAAAGGGTTGTAGTGCTGCTGGAACATTTACTGATCCATCTGCATTTTGGTGGTTCTCTAAAATCGCAACAATCATGCGGGGAATAGCAACTAGTGTGCCATTAAGTGTTGCAACAGCTTTTGTTCCATCTGCATCCTTAAAGCGAATATTTAAGCGGCGAGCCTGAAACTCTGTGCAGTTAGAGGTGCTTGTGACCTCGCGATAGGCGTTTTGTGTGGGAATCCACGCTTCAATATCAAACTTGCGGTTGGCACTAGATCCCAAATCACCTGATGCAACATCGATAACTCGGTATGGAATTTCCATTGCATTGAGGAAATCTTTCTCCCATTGCAACAAACGTTTGTGCTCTTCCTTAGCCTGATCTGGATGGCAGAAAGAAAACATTTCAACTTTATCGAACTGATGCACGCGGATAATTCCGCGAGTGTCCTTGCCGTATGTTCCTGCTTCGCGGCGGAAGCATGATGAATATCCGGCATATCGGATAGGAAGCTTGTCTGCTGGTAGAACTTCATCCATATGCATTGCAGCAAGTGGAACTTCAGATGTTCCCACTAAATACACATCATCTTTTTCAAGGTGATAAACATTCTCGGCTGCTTGTCCCAGAAAACCGGTGCCTTCCATTGCTGCAGGG
>CAIJHZ010000039.1 GCA_903820565.1 uncultured Actinomycetes bacterium | reverse complement strand
GGAACAAACGGTTCACAATTCTTTATTACCGTTGCACCAACTACCTGGCTAAACCGCAAGCACAGCATCTTTGGTGAAGTGAAGGATTCTGCAAGCCAGGCAGTAGTTGATGCGATTGCTACAGCAAAAACTGGTGCACAAGATAAGCCAGCAACTGACATCACTATCAACAGCGTCACAATTGCTTAAGCGTTCTGCCACTTACTCTTTAATCGCAGTAATCTGCGCTGCCTATCTTGTTGGAATGCTTTACCCGCAATTTCGCGACGCAACATTTCTGCCAAGCCTGCAAGTTCTACAAATCAACGGTGAGTGGTACAGATTATTTACCGTAGCTCTAGTTCACGCAGGAATTATGCACTTGGGTTTTAATATGTATGCACTTATGGTTTTAGGCAATCCACTTGAAGCCGCTTTTGGAAAAAACAAAGTTTTAATTATATTTTTTGTTTCCTTGATGACTGGATCCTTAACTTCAGCGCTCTTTGCACCTTTTTACGGACAATCAGTGGGGGCATCAGGTGCGATCTTTGGTCTATTCGGGGCGCTAGCAATGGTTGGAAAAAGAATCGGCGCAGATACCCGTTCGATCTATGTAATTATCGGAATTAACTTTGCTATAGGTTTTGTTCTTGGGGGAGTTGATTGGAAAGCTCACCTAGGTGGATTAGTTGGCGGGCTAATTTCTGCTCAGTTAATACTTAACAAGCGATAAAAAGTTATCCACAGGGTTTACCCACATTGTGGATCGAATTACAACGGTGTAATTAGAGAGTAGTGCGAGTTAGCGCCAGCGGGTAGCGAGCGAAAAGCCAAAAGCGATAAAGCCAAACCCAACAACCATGTTCCATTGTCCGAGTCCGCGGATAGGCCAGACGGTCTGGGTCACATAGAAGACCACAATCCACAATAAGCCGATTACGAAAGAGGCGACCATAGTTGGAGCGAGCCAGCTAGGGCTCTCCAGCGGGGCGTGAGGAGTTTTAACGTCAACCTCTTGGTTGTGAGCGCGTTGCTCAGCGACCTTCTTGCGTAGTTTTGATTTAGGCATACGCGAAAGATACACCATGAGACAGAATGCTCCTATGGCCACCAAGATCCTTGTCATCGACAACTATGACTCCTTTGTCTTTAATTTGGTGCAGTACCTGCAGCAATTAGGGGCTGAATGCACAGTTGTTCGAAATGACGCAGTCGCAGTCGAAGCAGCTACTGGCTATGACGGTGTCCTTATTTCTCCAGGCCCCGGAACGCCAGAAAAAGCCGGTGTATCCGTTGCAATGATTAAATATTGTGCAGAACACTCAATTCCATTATTTGGTGTGTGTTTAGGTCACCAAGCAATCGGTGTTGCCTTTGGCGCAACGGTTTCGCGTGCACCTGAATTACTGCACGGGAAAACATCTTTGGTGTATCACAAACAAGAGGGCGTCTTGTTAGATGTGCCTTCACCATTTACCGCGACTCGCTACCACTCGTTGTGTGTCGAAAAAGATTCAGTTCCAAACACACTACACGTAACAGGATTAACCGACACTGGATTGGTAATGTCGATGCAACACATAACGCTGCCAATTCAAGGCGTGCAATTTCATCCAGAATCTGTTTTAACAGAGCACGGACATCAGATGCTTGCTAACTGGTTAGTTGTGTGTGGAGATACCGGCGCTCGCGAACGCGCAATTGGTTTATCTCCAGTAGTGGGCAGCAGTAAGTAGTTACGGCGCTTTATTGATTGTAATTGTTACTGACTTACCAATTGTTTGAGTTGTTCCAGCATCTGGAGCTTGACGAATTACAACACCAATTGGTTGATTTGCATCGTAACCAACAACCTCATTGACCAAAAAGCCCGCTTGAACTAATAGTGTTTTAGCTTGTAATGCATCGGTACCAATTAAAGATGGAACTAGTACCTGTCCACTAGCAATTTGTAAGACGACCCCACTGCCAGCGGTAATTGTTGATCCAGGTTCTGGAGTTACCTTTAGTACAGTTCCTTGTGCCTCATCTGATGGAACCGCTTCTGTTGCTGTTACTAATAAACCAACAGCAGATAGTGCTGCGCGTGCATCTATTAAGGACATACCTACTAAATCAATAGGGACAATTGAATCACCTGGACCATCTGAAATTGTTAAGACAACCCCTGATCCTTTTTGTACACGAACAGTCGCCAATGGAAATTGACTAGAAACCCGATCTTTTGGAATTCGACCATCGTGAGCACGAGTAATAGTTACAACGTAATCACCCAATAAAGCTTCAGCTTCAGCCTGAGTTAACCCAACAACATTTGGCAACTGGGGCAACCCAGCAGAATCTGGGCCTGCTTTTGTCAGAAATAATCCTGTGGCAAGTAAAGCTAGTGCCGCAACACCACTGATTGCTCCAATTAAAACTTTGCGGCGAGAAATTGGTGCTTTGGCAATTTTTGTAGTTACAACTTCACCAGCTTTAATTTTGTATAAATCATCCAACATTAATCCAGCTGATTGGTATCGATCTTCTGGGCTTTTAGCCAAGGCAACCATTAACAAAGTATCGATACCTTCAGGAAGATCAGGAACAAGGGTGCTTGGCACAATCAAATTACCTGAAACATGTTGGTATGCGATTGAAACGGGGGTCTCACCTGTAAAAGGAGGTTGCCCTGTCAAAACTTCGTACAACAAACATCCGGTTGAATAAATATCACTTCGAAGGTCAGCAACTTCCCCCAAAGCCTGCTCTGGAGAAAGGTATTGTGCGGTTCCAACGACATTCCACGTGCTTGTTAATGTCGCCCCTAAATCAGCAAGGGCGCGAGCAATTCCAAAATCCATCACCTTCACATCACCATGATCTGTAATCATAATATTTGCAGGCTTGATATCTCGGTGAACAATTCCACCATGGTGTGAGTATTCAAGTGCGGCCAAGATTCCTTCGCCAATTTCAAGTGCTCTTTTTAGCGGGACTCGCTCACCCTTATGTATTAAGTCGCGAAGTGTGTGGCCAGAAATTAACTCCATAACAATGTATGGCGCAGGTTCTTCGCCCGAGTCATATACGGCAACAATTCCAGGATGATTAAGACCAGCAGCTGCTAACGCTTCTTTTCTAAACCGTGCAACAAAGGATGGGTCCCGCGCTAAATCACTACGCAATACTTTGACTGCAACTTGTCGGGCAAGGCGGGTGTCTTCGGCAATGTAAACATCAGCCATCCCACCTGTGCCGATCATTTCGCCAAGTTTGTAACGTCCACCAAGCAACGCATTAATCATGAGCTGCTCCTAGCAATACGGATGATGTCGATGAAATCTCTGAAATATCAGCGATCAGGATGGTGACATTATCAGGTGCGCCATTTATGTATGTCGCATCATTAAGAAACTTAACCGCCTCATCTTTATTGGATTTCTTTAAACCAACTTTTATCTCTTTATCCGTTAAAACACCTGACAATCCATCAGAACAGAGCAAGTAGCGATCACCTTTTTTGACCTCATACATTTGAAGTACTGGCGTGACATCACCATCTCCGCGTAAGGCTTGGGTCAACATTGAACGTTGAGGATGCTCAGCAGCTTCAGCCTCAGTAATTGCACCTTGGTCAAGTAGTTCTTGAATAACTGTATGGTCATTACTGAGTTGCTCCAAAGTGTTTCCACGTAATCGATAGCACCTGGAGTCACCAACATGCAGCAATGCAATTCGGTTATCACGAATTAACAAAGCGGTCAGAGTTGTTCCCATCCCACGTTTTTCAATCTCTTCCTCGGCCACAGCTGCAATTTCTGCATCGATGTTGTGTAGCGAATGCATTAATAAATCTTCTACCGAATCCTCATCGATATCGTTGGCAGCAAGTGTTGGTTCTAGTCTTTGTAATACCTGAACAGCAATACGGGAGGCAACCTCACCTGCAGCATGGCCACCCATTCCATCAGCAACTGCAATTAATTGGGCAGAAGTAAAAGCAGAGTCTTCATTTCCCTGGCGAACCAAACCGATAGCCGAACGCGCAGAGGTTTCAAAGAAGTGCGCGCTCATGATGTAAGCCTAACGGTGTAACCTTCAAAGATGAAGATCTACGCACACCGCGGATCCTCGACCGCCCATCCCGAGTTAACACTGGCTGCCTACAAAGCTGCCATAGATGATGGTGCCGATGGTTTTGAATGTGATGTTCGCTTAACAAAAGATGATCAATTGGTTTTATGGCATGACGCAGACATGCAGCGGGTTGCCAGTAATCAAGCGAGGATTGCAGATTCAACCCTTAAAGAGATTAAGTCTCATTACTCGCAAGCCATCACCTTGGAGGAGTTATTAATACTTGCTCGCGACAATAAAAAGGAGTTGGCAATAGAAACGAAACATCCAGTGCCATCGGGAAGTGCAGTAGAAAAAAAGGTGATGCACCTTCTTTCTCAAGAAAAAGCTGCGGCAGATATTCACATCATGTCATTCTCATGGCTTGCCTTAGAAAACATTAGAAAAATCGATCCGCAACAAAAAACTGTTGCTTTGTTACATGACACATTTTCATTTGCAATGCGAAGGTTTACATCAGCCCAAGCAATTGGCCCTGGAATCACAGCATTTAGAAAAAAGCCACAACTAAATCAAGATCCGCGTAATCTCTTTATATGGACCGTCGATGATGCCGACGATATGCGGTTTTGCGCTGATAACGGAGTCGATGTCTTGATCACAAATACCCCGTCATATGCGAGGTCGGTACTCGGGTACAATTAGCAAGTGAGTACATACGCCTATCTCGGTCCCAAGGGAACATTTACAGAGGCGGCTCTTAAAAAGATCACTTCTTCTAATGATCGCCTTATGCCTTACGCCAACGTCACAGCTGCACTCGATGCGGTTCGACTTGGTAAAGCCCACTTCGCTTTAGTGCCAATTGAAAACTCAGTAGAAGGTGTTGTTGCACGCACCCTTGATGAACTTGCAACCGGCGAGCCATTAGCAATTGTGGGCGAAGTAACTTTGCCAGTTTCATTTGCGTTAATGATCAAAGGCGATGAAAAAGAGATTCTACGTATTGCAACTCACCCACACGCAGAAGCACAGTGCCGCAACTATGTCGCCACGAATTATCCAGATGCAGAATTGATTTCAACTGCGTCAACCGCAGCAGCTGCAGAGGCAATTTCACGCGGTGAATTTGATGCAGCAATTGCAGCACCTGTTGCAGCTGCACATTACGGCCTCCGTGTTATTGCAGACAATATTGGCGATAACCCAGGTGCCGTTACTCGATTTATTGTGGTTGCAAAGCCAGGTTCAATTCCAAAGAACACTGGTTGGGATCGCACTTCGCTTGCTGTCTTTATCGGCGTTGATCACGCTGGTGCGTTGCTTGATATCTTGACTGAGTTCGCCAAGCGTGAAGTAAACCTAACTTTTATTCAGTCACGTCCAACCGGTTCATCCCTTGGCCATTACCATTTCATTATTGACGCTGAGGGTCACATTGCAGATGCACCTGTGAAGGAGGCAGTAGAAAGCCTTCGAGCAATCTGCGAAGACATCCGATTCCTTGGCTCATACCCACGAGAAAAGGCAAGTAAATGATCGACATCAAGTACCTGCGTGAACACCCTGATGCAGTACGCGCATCTCAAAAGGGACGCGGTGAAGATGTAACGATCGTCGATAAAGTTTTAGCAATTGATGAAATTCGCCGTGCAGCGTTAGATAAATTTGAAACATTACGCGCAGAACAAAACCTTCTATCAAAATCAGTTGGTGCCGCAAAAGGCGATGAAAAAGCAGCCCTTTTAGAAAACGCTAAAGAGCTTGCTGCGCAGGTAAAAGATGCAGATTCAAAGCGTGCAGAAGTAGAAGAACAAGCAAAACAATTAATCATGCAACTTTCCAATATTTTAGATCCTGATGCACCTATTGGCACAGAGGCAGATTTTGTAGTTATTGAACATGTTGGGACACCACGCACATTTGATTTTGAACCAAAAGACCACGTTGAACTAGGTAAGTTGCTCGGCGCAATTGACACAGAGCGTGGCGCAAAGGTTGCAGGCTCTCGTTCTTATTACTTAACAGGTGTTGGCGCGATGCTCGAGTTTGCACTCGTTAACTATGCGATTGCATCTGCAAACAAAGCTGGCTTTACTCCGGTAATTCCACCAGTACTTGTTAATCCTGCTGCGATGGAAGGCACAGGATTTCTAGGTCAAGCTGCAGAGAATGTATATCATCTAGAAAAAGATGATGTGTATTTGGTTGGTACCTCTGAAGTTCCACTTGCTGCGATGCACATGGATGAAGTTCTACCAGCCGATAAACTTCCTATTCGGTATGCGGGGTACTCATCATGTTTCCGTCGCGAAGCTGGCACATACGGCAAGGACACTCGCGGAATCATTCGCGTACATCAATTCGATAAAGTCGAAATGTTTTCATTTTGTCATCCAGATCAGGCAAAAGAAGAACACAAGCGTTTATTGCAATGGGAAAAAGAGTTCCTTAACGCAATGGAGATCCCATACAGAGTCATTGATGTTGCTTCAGGGGATTTGGGGTCAAGTGCCAACCGCAAGTTTGATATCGAAGCGTGGATTCCTACACAAAATGCGTACCGCGAGGTCACAAGTACCTCTAATTGCACAGAATTTCAGGCACGTCGTTTAAATATTCGCTTCAAAGATGCAGATGGCACAAAAGCTGTTGCAACACTTAACGGCACATTAGTTGCAATTCCCCGCATGATTGTTGCAATTTTAGAGAATCACCAAAACACAGATGGAACTATTAATGTTCCAGTAGCACTACAACCTTTTTTGGGTATGACACGATTTGAGTTGGTGTGAGTAAACGCCCCAAATTAATTGCCTCAGATCTAGATGGAACAATCGTTTCTCATAAAGGTGTTATTACCCAGCGCACAATTGATGCGTTTACACGTGCACGTGACCTAGGGGTCCATGTTTTCTTTGTAACAGGACGTCCACCTAGATGGATGGGTGAAATTCGTGAAGCATTCGGTTTCGGTGAAGCTATTTGTTGTAACGGTGCCATGTTGTATGACTTAATGAATGATGCAGTTCTTGAAGAGTGGATGATTTCAACAGAAGATCAGCTAGAAGTTGTAAGACGAATGAGAATTGCGATGCCTGAAATGTCATTTGCTGTTGAATCCAATGATCACTATCACCGTGAAATTGCCTATGTTCCTAAATGGGATATTGGTATGGATAACGTCGGAGTTGAAAAGATTGAAGATGCGATCAAGCTCCCAGCTTTAAAGATTTTAGGAAGGTGCAGTAATCACGAATTTACATCTGATCAAATGGTTGAGGTCGCACATCGAGAGTGCCATGATCTTGTAACGGTCACACATTCAACATCTAGAGACTCGCTGATTGAAATTTCAGCACTTAACATTTCAAAAGGAACAACCCTCGAGATGATGGCTAAACGTCTTGGATTAACAGCTGACGATTGTGTTTCATTTGGAGATAACCCCAATGATTTCTCAATGCTTCAGTGGGCAACTCGCTCATATGCAATGTCCAATGGCCACCCTGATGCGCCTTCACATGCAAAAGCGGTGGCAGAACCATGTGAAGCCGATGGTGTTGCAAAGATCATCGAACAACTCTTGGATCTTCCCGCTTAATATCTGGCCGATTTTTCGCTAGGGCTAAATTCAGGTAATCTCTCCCACGGAGGGCTCGCATAGCGGCCGAGTGCACCGGTCTTGAAAACCGGCAAACGAAAGTTTCGTGGGTTCAAATCCCACGCCCTCCGCCATTTTTGTGAAGTTGTGGCTGAGTTCATACCGCGTAAGCGC
>CAIJHZ010000038.1 GCA_903820565.1 uncultured Actinomycetes bacterium | reverse complement strand
TTGCTTCATTAGCAGTGCATTACCTATATGGTGGAATTCGTTTGCAGGTTCGCGAGGATCGAACAACAGTTGCAGCCCGTGTTCAATTATCTGTTCTCCTTGGATTAGTCGTTCTCATCAAGGCTGTTGCTTACTGGTTTGATCGATATGCATTGGCTCTGAAAGATAGCAAGCTAATTACTGGTCTTACTTTCACAGATGTAAATGCAGTCCTGCCCGCAAAGGCAATTTTGAGTGGAATCGCAATTGTGTGTGCGTTGCTATTTTTTGCAAATATTGTTCGCCGCTCGTGGGTGCTGCCTGCTGCCGGAACAGCTTTGCTAGTTATCTCATCGGTTTTGATCGCAGGACTGTACCCAGCTGCAATTCAAACATTCCAGGTAAAGCCAAGTGAGTCTTCAAAAGAAGCAGAATTTATCCAGCGCAATATTGATGCAACGCGTGCTGCATATGGCTTAGAGGATGTAACAGTCAGTGATTACCAAGCGACGCTTACAACATCTGCCGGCCAGCTCACCAAAGATGCAGCCACAATTGCAAACATACGTTTGATGGATCCCAATGTAATTGCTGCAACATTTCGTCAACTTCAGCAGATTAAGCCTTACTACACATTCCCAGATTCTCTAGATATTGATCGCTACACAGTAAATGGCGTAAAGCGCGATGCTGTCGTTGCGGTGCGTGAATTAAATATTGATGGAAACCCATCACGTAACTGGATTAATGATCACCTTGTTTACACCCATGGCTTTGGTTTCGTAGCAGCTTTTGGAAATACTCGCGATACTGATGGAAAACCTTCCTTTGCTGTTGGTGATTTGCCTCCTACGAAGGGTCTTGGTGAATTTGAGCCACGTATTTACTTTGGTGAAAATGTTCCTGATTATTCAATTATTGGTGGAGTCAAAACAGATTCACCGGTTGAATTTGACTACCCAGATGATGCATCTGCAAATGGCCAGAAGAACTACACATACTCAGGTTCAGGCGGAGTTCCGGTTGGCTCATTACTCAATAAATTAGTATTTGCTTTGAAGTATCAGGAGCAGCGAATCCTTCTTTCATCGTTGATCAACAAGGATTCAAAGATTCTTTTTGAGCGCAATCCACGTGATCGCGTTGCCAAGGTTGCACCATGGCTGACTTTAGATGGCGATTCATATCCTGCAATTGTTGATGGTCGAGTCCTCTGGATTATTGATGGCTACACAACAAGTGCTGGCTACCCATACTCACGTCAGACAACACTGTCTAGCGCTACATCTGATGCATTAACAAATAATTCAACATCAGTTACTGCGCAGGGTAATGAAAACATCAACTACATTCGCAACTCTGTAAAGGCGACGGTTGATGCATATAGTGGTGAAGTCATGTTGTACCAATGGGATGAGAAAGATCCCGTCTTAAAGACATGGAGTAAAGCATTCCCCGGCACAATCCAGCCAAAGAAGGCTATTTCAAAGCAACTTTTGGAGCACATTCGCTACCCAGAAGACATGTTCCGTGTTCAGCGCGAAATACTCAGTTCGTACCACGTCTCAACTGCTGCAGCTTTCTACGGTGGCCAAGATTTCTGGCGCGTTCCACGTGATCCATCAACATTTGGAGCAAATGCAGGAGCACAACCTCCTTATTACTTAACACTGCAGTTGCCTGGTGATGAAAAGCCAGAGTTTGCATTGACTACTCCATTTGTTCCACGTGGTGGCCGTGAAAACCTCTCAGCATTTGCAGTTGTTAACTCTGATTCAGGTCCAAACTACGGAAAGATCACAGTTTTGCAATTGCCTAGAAGTACAAACGTTGCAGGTCCTTCACAGGTTGCATCAAACTTCGAAGCAAAACCTGAAGTCGCTAACTCACTATCGCTGCTTCGCCAAGGTGGATCAGATGTAGTACTTGGTAACTTGTTAACACTTCCAGTTGGTGGCGGTCTGTTGTACGTACAACCTGTATATGTTCGTGCGACTTCAAACAGTGCTGCGTATCCATTGCTACAGAAAGTTCTCGTTTCTTTTGGTGATCAAATCGGTTATGACGACACACTAAAGGGAGCGCTAGATCAGGTATTCGGTGGAAACTCCGGAACAACTGCAGGTGGTTCAACCACAAATGGAACAACTGGAGTTACAACAAATTCATCACTTGCTAATTCACTTGCGAGTGCAAAGAAGGCGTATGCAGATGGATTAGCTGCGCTTGCAAAGGGAGACTTTGCTGCATACGACAAGGCTCAAAAGCGATTGAAATCCGCACTTGATGCCGCAATCAATGCACAAGGTAAATAGATAAAGACTTGGATTTGGTCTTTATCTATTGATGCGCCTAAGATTGCGCTACCGACGCGGGGTGGAGCAGCTCGGTAGCTCGCTGGGCTCATAACCCAGAGGTCGTAGGTTCAAATCCTGCCCCCGCTACTAAATACAAAAAAGGCCCTCTAACGGGGGCCTTTTTGCTTTCCCTTACTTCTTATTTAATGCGTAGTGAATTAGTAACAACCAGAACACTGCTCGCCGCCATCGCTGCAGCTGCATACAACGGCGATAACAACCCTGCTGCGGCAATTGGCAATCCAATCACGTTATATATAAGCGCCCAACCCATGTTCAAACGAATGATTTTTAAGGTCTTCTTTGACAGCTTCAGCGCTGAAATAACGCTGCCAAGTCCTGTGTTCATCAAAGTAATGTCAGCGCTGTTAATTGCTGTATCTGTACCGGTACCCATGGCCATAGAAAGATCGGCTGCAGTCAGGGCAGCGGCATCATTAATTCCATCACCAATCATTAAGACGGTGTGTCCCTCACTCTTCATGCGTTCTACAATCTCAAGTTTTGTTTCTGGCATCGCATGTGAAACAACATGTGCTGCATCAATGCCAACAGTTGTGGCGACAGATGCTGCAACCTCGCTGCTATCGCCAGTTACAAGCCAAGGAGTAATTCCCATCTCACGAAGTGCGGCAACTGTGTGTGCTGCATCGGATTTAAGTTGATCACCAACGGCGAAAACAGCAAGTGCCACACCATCCCAAGCAAGGACTGCAACTGTTAATCCAGCTGCTTGTCCATCTTCTATCGCAGATTTAATCTCTGGATGGAATTCGGTAGAGCTGTGTGCAACTGCTGCTGGAGAACCGATTAGAACAACTGGTGATTGCCCACCGATTGAAACGCGACCAGCTGCACCCGATCCTGGTGTTATTGAGAAATCAGTAACAGCAAATGTTGGGCGTGATGATGTTACTTGTCCAGCATTGGCAAGTGCGTACTTAGTAATTGAAAGCGCTACAGGGTGGTTATTGAGAGATTCAATTGCACCAGCAGAGCCCACAATGTTGTTGGTGGTAACGATCTCTGCGAAGGAACGACCAAGAACTGCGCCGGCGGCAGCAGAAATGGTTGCATTCTGGACTTTCATAACGCCTTCAGTAAGGGTTCCAGTCTTATCAAATACAACGGTGTCTACATTTCGAGCAACCTCAAGAACGCGTGGTTCGCGTAAAACAATTCCTCGTGCTGCCCCACGTCCAGATGCAACAAGTAATGCAACAGGTGTTGCTAAGCCAAGAGCGCACGGGCAGGCGATAACCAAAACAGTGATTGCGATTGAAATAGATTTAGTCAGTGTTGAGCCCGTGTAGTACCAACCTGCAAAGGTTCCAATTGCAAGGACAGTAACAATGGGTACAAAGACAGCGCTGATGCGATCAGCCAACCGCTGAATTGGAGCTTTGGTTCCTTGTGCACTAATTACCATTGCAGTGATTCGAGCAAGCTCGGTATCGCTGCCAACTCGAGTAGCCCGAACAATTAGGCGACCGTTGTGATTAAGGGATGCACCAATTACTGATGATCCTGGGCGAACATCAACCGGTTTTGTTTCACCAGTCAGCATTGAGTTATCTACTGCTGATTCGCCCTTTACAACTATTCCATCTGTAGCAATGCGATCTCCTGGACGAACTTCAAATTCGTCACCAATTTGCAGTTGATCAATTGGAACAATCAGTGGGAATCCACCGCGAACAATGGTTACCTCTTTGCTGCCAAGTGCTAACAATGATGTCAGCGCGCTACTGGCTTTTGCCTTTGCCCGTGTTTCTAAGTATCGACCCAGAATTACAAAGAAAATTACGCCTGCTGCAACTTCGGTGTACACATCGCCAGCACCTGTTGAGTTTGCATAGATTGACCAACCAAAGGCAGCCAATGAACCCATCGAAATTAAGTTATCCATGGTTGGATGCAATATGTTTCTAAATGCAGCTTTATGAATTGGATAGGCAACAAGCAGCACAACTGGAGCGCTGAGTCCGATTACTACCCACGCAGTCGGTGAATACAAAGGATGTGGTAATCCAAAGTTATCTAGGATCTGATGAACCCACATGTCAATCTGGTGATGCCAACTCATGATCATGGAAATCGCAACTGCAGGTACTGCAAAAATAAATGCGAAG
>CAIJHZ010000037.1 GCA_903820565.1 uncultured Actinomycetes bacterium | reverse complement strand
GATACCGGGCCATCATTATTAACACTGCCTGCCGTATATAGAGATTTCTTTCAGCGCACCGGAAAACCAATGGGCCTTGTCTGTCCTATTGAATCTGTAAATCCTTCCTTTGATTATCGCTTTGCAGATGGCAGCAACGTTAAGTTTTCTAATCTCTCACGCAAAGAAACTTTGGATGCGATCACAGCTAGCTTTGGCGTAGAGAGTGCTACTCAGTGGGATCGCATCATGAAGCGCGCAGAGCGAATGTGGGATGTAAGCCGAGTCCCCTTTGTTGAATCTGAACTCAAATCTCCACTGTCTCTAATGAAACGAATTACCTTTCTGCGCGATATGAAGATTATTGCGCCATGGAAGACGTTGCGCCAGCATGCTGATGAAATCCTGAAAGATCAACGTCTTCGATTCATTATGGATCGTTATGCCACATATAGCGGTTCTGATCCTCGCAAAGCCCCTGCAGTACTTTCGACAATTGCATTTGTTGAAGAAAGCTTTGGTGCCTGGCATGTAAAGGGCGGGCTTGGAAATCTAACAACCACGGTGCACCAGAGGGCAGTAGATGTTGGCGTCACTTTTCACCTGAACTCCCCCGTTGCCAGCATTCAAACAACTGGAAACAAAGCCTCCGGTGTTGTTTTAGCAGATGGAACCATTGTTGCAGCAGATGTAGTCATAGCAAATGCTGATGCTTCACTTGTCTATAACAAGCTAATCACTGGACATAAGCGTGCGCTAAAGAAAGCCCGTAAGAACATTAAAAACGCTGATGTGTCCGTTGCCGGCTTCTCATTACTACTGGGCATGCGCAAAGATCCAGAACAAGTCTTAAATCACCACACAATACTTTTCCCTGAAAACTATGACGCTGAATTTGATGCAATTTTTAACGATGGCAAGCCTGTTGAAAAGCCAACGATTTATATTTGCGCTCCGCAGGATGAATTAATGAGTAAGGATGAAAACCTAGAAGGCTGGTTCGTTCTCGTTAACGCACCTACACATGGTCAGTTTGATTGGAATAACAAAGAGTTTTCTACCAAGTATGCCAATAGCATCATCGATCAAATTGAAGCGCGTGGGATTTCAGTGCGTGATCGACTTGAGTCATTAACTATTAGAACCCCTGCAGATTTAGAGGCAGTCGTTCGCGCACCAGGTGGTGCAATCTATGGAACTTCTAGTAATGGCGCACGCGCAGCTTTCATGCGCGCTAAGAATCGCTCTCCTATTAAAGGTTTGTACTTAGTTGGTGGATCGGCCCACCCTGGTGGCGGATTGCCGCTTGTTGGTATTAGTGGAGATTTAGTTACGGAAGCAATCGGCTACGAGAAAAACGCACGACACTAACAAAACTATAAATTTGCAGTACTAAAAATGCGACTGAAAGCTGTGTTGCACCAGGCATATCTAATTGATTAAGAATCAAAACAACAAAGAGGAAACTTGCACGCACTGGACGCTCTGCTGGTGTGACAACACCGATATCGCTCACACCCAGTGAGACTAGCTTTGCTCGCGCGTACTCTTGAAAAGCTGCCACAGACCACAAAGTAATG
>CAIJHZ010000036.1 GCA_903820565.1 uncultured Actinomycetes bacterium | reverse complement strand
GCCATCAATCTTTCAACATCTTCATGCGCCTTTGGTTTACCAACCTTTAGCTTTACGCCAGGCCAACCTTTTTTCTTAGATTCAACCGCTCCTGCTACCAACTCCTCAGTTGTTAAGTGAAGCCAGCCGCCCTCTGTGTCATAAAGAGGAACTCGGTCTTTAAAACCACCTGCTGCAACCGCCAAACTTTGGCCTTCGCGTTTGCATTTTAAATCCCAAATTGCAGTATCAATTGCAGCAACTGCTAGGGATGTAATCGCTCCTGTCTCAGTTGCTCTAGTGGAGTAGTAAATGTCATTCCAAACTTTTTCAACTCGAGCGCTATCCATTCCCTTTAACTTAGGTACTAAGTAATCGCGCAACATCGCAAGTACTGCTGTGCCACCTGTTCCGATTGTGTAGCTATAGCCAACACCGGTATTTCCATCAGCGGTAGTGATTTTTACAAACAAAGTCTCTTGTTTTAAAAATGCTTGAACTGAATCAGTTCTTACTGTCTCAACAGGAATATCAATTAGAAAGGCTTCGGCGTTGGTAATTATGCTCAACTGAAAAAGTCCTTTCTCACAAAAGAAGTTTAAAACTTACCTAATTGCGGAAGGGCGATCAGGAGTAAACCTGATCGCCCAACCTGAACTTACTTTTTACTTACAGGTCATGTACTCGTTCTGGAAAGCCGCAAGGATTTCCTTTGAAGTAGCTTGACGTGTTTCGTTGTAGGTATCAACGTTGTCCTTTGTTACCAAGAATGAACCGGAGTCTACGTATAGACCAGGTGTATTCATGGTGCACTTCTTACTTCCAAGTGCTGAAAGAACCCATGATCCAACATAACCTTGTCCCCAAGGATTCTGAACAACTGTTCCAGAAATTACACCAGACTTAATTGCATCCAAGATCTTTTGGTCATCATCAATTGCAATAACCTTGATTGGAAGCTTAGTTGATGAAACTCCATCAGTTGCAGCAACAGCTGGGTTGTAAGCAGTTGTAACGATGCCGTTAATCTGCTTGCCCTTTGCTGCTAGAAGATCTGTTACAGCCTTTGTAGCTGACTGTAGATCTGAGTCAATGTCAGTGATTGTGGTTAGAAGTTTTACTTTTCCACCAGTCTCTGCGATTGCTTGCTTAACACCATCCATACGACGGATTGTGTTTGCATCTACTGCGTTACCAGTTAAGTGAACAAGATTTCCCTTGCCACCCATCTCTTTAATAACTGCAGTCGCTGCAAGGTATGCAGCTTTGCCAGTATCAGTGCTCAAGCAGAAGTCTGCTGAGTTTTTCTGTGGCTCTTTAACAATGTCATATCCACCTGGGCATGAAGCAAGGGAACCAACTGCGAATCCTTTTGCCTTTAGTCCAGCAAATGTGGTGTTGATATCTGTTGGTGAAACACCGAATACACCAAATGCGTTATAGCCTTGAGCTGCCATCGCATCGATTGCTGCATTGTGCTTGGTTTGATCCCATTCACCAGTCTCGTTGAATTCTGTTCCGCCAATTCCGAATTCAGATACAGCGGCTGCTCCGCCATCTTTCCATGGTTGGAAGTAAGGGTGAGCTCCACCTGGCACAAG
>CAIJHZ010000035.1 GCA_903820565.1 uncultured Actinomycetes bacterium | reverse complement strand
ATGATTTGCGAACTCAAAGACATTATCCCGACTGTGCCGCACAATGTTTCAAATGCTTTAGCGGCAGCCGCCTTAGCACGAACGGTAAATGTTTCTCACGAACTTATTCAAAAGGCTTTGCAAGAATTTAGGCCAGGTCGCCACCGGATAGAGACTATTTACACAAGTGATTCAGTTTCATGGGTCGATGATTCCAAGGCGACTAACCCACATGCCGCATCGGCATCGTTGATGTCTCATCTCTCCGTAATATGGATTGCTGGGGGATTGGCCAAAGGCGCTGACATGAATTCACTGGTACAACGGTGTAAGGGTCGCATTAAAGCCGCGATACTCATCGGGGCCGACAGTCACTTGATTGAAAGCGCCTTGCGCGAATATGCACCTGCGATACCTCGAATACTCATTGGCGCACCAGCCGACTACACACGTGGTGGTGACTCAAATGCATTAATGGAAGATGTAGTAACTCAGGCTGCGCAATTAACATCGCCAGGCGACACGGTATTAATGGCGCCAGCCTGTGCTTCGATGGATCAATTCATTTCATACGCAGATCGGGGAGATCGTTTTGCTGCGGCAGTTCGTAAGGTGGTTGCCCATGAGTAACCAGCAGCGCGAGACTTTCTTTACAAAGCCGGTCAATCTTTACTACATGCTCTTAGGCAGCACTCTGGGGTTAAGTATTCTTGGATTAGTTATGGTGTTTTCAGCTTCCTCGATTTATTCACTCGGGGCCAAAGGTTCATCCTATGCAATAGTTCTTCGCCAATTTATATTCTTGTTGATCTCTATACCAATGGCTTGGGTTTTTTCACGTTTGTCACTTGTACAGTGGAAATTGATTGCACGCTTTGGATTTTTAGTATCAATTATTCTTTTGGGGATTGTTCAAATTTTTGGAAAAAGTGTTAACGGAAATCACAACTGGATTAGTTTGGGATTTGTAGATGTTCAGCCCAGCGAGGTTGCTAAGTTCCTCATGATCGTATGGGCTGGCTTCATGCTTGCAAAGCAAGAACGTTCTGGGGTGGAACACACCGTTGTTCTCAAATATATAGCTCCAGCATTTCTTATCTGCATAGCCTTAGTTATGCGTGGCGGAGATCTAGGAACAGCTTGTATTTTTGCTTGCATTTTGGCGGGGTTGCTTTGGGTTTCAGGATTGCGATTAGGTATTTTCGGGGCTGGATTAAGTATTGGACTAGTTGGTTTAACTATCGCGATTTATACAACCCCGTATCGTCTAGAAAGATTTATGGTATTTCTCAATCCATTTGCCGAAGATCAATATAAGCATTACGGATGGCAGCCGGCACACAGTTTGCTTGGTCTTGCCAGCGGTGGCATTTTTGGCGTCGGTCTAGGTGCAAGTCGGCAAAAGTGGGGCAATCTTGCCGAAGCACATACTGATTTCATTTTTGCAGTTATTGGCGAAGAACTTGGTCTATTTGGAACAATAGCCACATTGCTGTTGTTGAGTATTTTGATTTTTTCTATTTTTAAATTGGCCCTGCGTGCCAATGATCCAATGGTTCGCTATGTTGCTTCTGGGTTTGGCTGCTGGATTGCTATTCAGAGTATTTTGAATATTGGTTCAGCTATCAGTGTGCTGCCAGTGGTTGGCGTGACCTTGCCACTTGTCTCTTACGGTGGCTCGGCCCTCATTTCAACATATATGGGCATTGGTTTTGTACTAGGCGCTGCCCGCAGAGACCCGGTGATTTATCGAGAGTTACAGGAATCAGGTATTAAATGGCTACGGTAGTTCTTGCAGGCGGCGGCACTGCTGGCCACGTAGAACCTGCACTGGCTGTAGCTCGCCAATGGAAAATATCTCATCCGAATGATCGACTAATTTTTCTCGGAACAACAACTGGTCTTGAAAATACTTTGGTGCCTGCTGCCCAATTTGAGTTACATCTCGTTCCAAGAGTTCGTATCTCGCGCAGGCCAGCTCCATCATGGCTAAAGATTCCATTTGACTTAATCTCATCTGTGCGGGCATCAAACACAGTAATTAAAAGTGCCGATGTAGTTATTGGCTTTGGGGGATATGTAAGTGCACCGGCTTATATTGCTGCACGATTATCTGGGACTCCAATTGTTATACACGAGGCAAATGCAAAGCCGGGTTGGGCAAACCGGTTAGGTGCCATGTTTACACAACACATAGCTGTTGCCAACCCTGTTGATTCTGGAAAATTTGAGCATGCCTTATTGGCAGGACTTCCATTGCGATCAGATGTTGCGCAAGGATTGAAGGAATCACAATCAGATTGGGCGGTCGCTCGTCGTGCCGCAAAGTCGCGACTTGGTTTTCCCGTAGCAGCGCCTTTGATTTTTGTTATGGGTGGATCTCAAGGTTCGGTTGCCATTAATAAGGTAATTGAAGAATCTGTCGACATGTTTAATGAACAAGGATTATCAGTTCTGCACTCGGTTGGAAAGCTAAATGTTCTGCCACTGGCTAATGGTGGATATCGACCTGTGGCTTATGTAGACGCCATGGCCGATGTCTATTTAGCAGCTGATCTAATCATTGGGCGCAGCGGCGCGGTCACCTGCAGCGAATTTAGGGCTCTTGGCCGTTACGCTCTTTTTGTGCCTCTACCTATCGGAAATGGCGAGCAGTTTGTTAACGCTGCCTCCCTTGTTGCCGAAAATCGTGCTGAAGTAATTGCCCAAAAAGATTTCACGACGGATTTCTTGAAGTCACATATTGCTGACTTATTGGCAAAGTCTGCCGCTTCGCCGATCCAAGGCAATGGTGCAGATTTGCACTCGGCAGAAAAAATTGTGGCACTTGCAGAGTTTGCGATGAAATCATGAGTCAAGCCTTGTCTACATTGATTGGTAAGCGGATTCACTTTGTTGGCATCGGCGGAGCCGGTATGAGCGGATTAGCTCGTATCGCTTTGTCACATGGCATCACGGTAAGTGGATCTGATGCAAAGGATTCGTCAGTTGTCATTGCATTGTCTGCATTAGGAGCAACCGTTGCCACATCACATAATGCATCTCATGTTGATGGCGCTGATTTGGTTGTCTATTCCACTGCAATTTTGGCTAATAACCCGGAACGAGCTCGGGCAGTGGAATTAAATATTCCAATTCTGACCCGCGCAGCCGCACTTGCCGTTTTGATGTCAGAATCAAAGAGCATCGCAGTCGCAGGTACACACGGAAAGACAACAACATCTTCTATGTTGGCGGTAGCTCTGCAGGCATGTGCTGCTGATCCATCCTTTGCAATCGGCGGAACAATTACCGCATCTGGTTCTAACGCCCATCGCGGTACTGGTGAAATATTTGTTGCAGAGGCAGATGAATCAGATGGTTCATTTATCGAGTACCACCCATTTGCGGCCATTGTTACTAATGTCGAACATGATCACGTGGACTTTTTCCCAACCCCAGAATCAGTGGCCCAGGCTTTTAGAGAGTTCGCCGCAACGATTAAACCCGGTGGATTTCTTACTTATTGTGCTGATGATGCTGGTGCTGTCGCCCTTGCGAGTACGACAAAGAATGTAGAACTAATTTCGTACGGTGTTTTTGAAGGTGCCGATCTTCACATCGATCACATTGAATTGATGACTATGGGTTCAACTGCACGCGCGCTATGGAAGGGTAAGGCAGTTGGCCATTTAGAACTTCAGGTGCCCGGTCATCACAACCTTTTAAATGCTGCAGGTGTTTTAGCAACAGGATTAAAACTCGGTTTTGGTGCCGCTGAATTACTAACTGGGTTAGCTACTTTCCGTGGAACAGGTCGACGCTTCGAGCTTGTTGGAACCGTTCACGGGGTTCGTGTCATTGATGATTACGGGCATCATCCAACAGAAATTCAGGTAACGCTTGAGGCAGCCCGTCGATTTGCAGGTGATGGGCGGTTAATCATAATTTTCCAACCGCATCGATACTCTCGAACCCAGGCATTCGCATCAGCCTTTGCCTCTGTACTAGATCTGGCCGATCGCGCAATAGTTCTAGAAGTGTATGCAGCAAGTGAAAAACCTATCGAGGGCGTCACCTCAAAGCTGATTACCAACCACATGAAAAATGGTGAATATATTCCCAATTTTGTAGAAGTAACTGAATCTGTGGTTGCCACGGCGCAACCTGGTGATGTAATCATGACATTGGGTGCCGGCGATGTTAGTTCTCTTGCGCCAATAATCGTGGACGGCCTGAATCGACGTTTCGCATAACTATGAATCGTCGCCTCGGTCTACTAATTTTTGCTCTTGTTCTTATTTCTAGTACTTATATTCTTGGGTGGTCAACATTTTTTACAGTAAGTTCAGTAGAAATAACTGGCACAAAAACTCAACTGAGTTCTGGAATTTCGATAGGTGCAAAGCTGGCGCGAATTGAGCCTCGCGCCATTGCAGCGCAGTTCGAAGATCTTGATTGGGTAGCCGATGCAAAGGTTTCGAGAAACTGGATCAACGGTAAAGTAGCAATAGAAATAACGGAACGAACACCGGTGGCGATATTTAATAACACGGTCATTGATTCAACTGGAAATAGCTTTGAGCTTCGAGGAGCACCATCGACTCAGTTGGTACAGATTCAGGCAAGTGATTTAGTAGCGGCAAAAAAGGCTGTCACCTTTTTCTCGTCTTTGCCTGCAGATCTCAAGTCAGCATTGATGGTTGTAAAGGTCCGCGACTCTGGCTCACTTGTTCTAGAAGTCAACAATGGTGGCAAGAATCTTGAGATCCGCTGGGGAGATGACAGCGACAATCAATTGAAATTAAAGGTTTATGAAGCACTTATTGCTTTGCCAGAAAATGCAATGATAAAAAGAGTTGATGTTTCTGCACCACATGCACCAATTGTTAAATAGTTACTAAAACGACGACACGGTAAACACTTCATGTCGGTGTTTGATAATCACCCGTATGCACTTTAAGTTCGCCTTATCGAAAAGAGTTGAATAATAAGCCTCAAGTTGAGGTTTATGGTTCATAAGGAGGAAATACCGTGGCTTCACCACAAAATTATTTAGCGGTCATCAAAGTTGTCGGCATTGGTGGCGGTGGAGTTAACGCAATCAATCGCATGATCGATGTTGGTTTAAAAGGCGTCGAGTTCATTGCGATAAATACAGATGCACAACATTTATTAATGAGTGACGCGGATGTGAAATTAGATATTGGTCGTAAAACAACTCGCGGACTTGGTGCAGGCATGGATCCAGATAAGGGTCGCGAAGCCGCTTTAGATCATGCAGATGACATTGAAGAAATTCTTCGCGGTGCTGACATGGTTTTTGTAACTGCAGGTGAAGGTGGCGGAACCGGAACAGGTGCTGCACCAATTGTCGCCAAGATTGCTAAAGATATTGGTGCGTTAACAATCGGTGTTGTTACTCGTCCATTTTCTTTTGAAGCAAAACTTCGTGCAGCACAAGCAGATGTGGGAATTGAAGCGCTGCGTGCTGAAGTAGATACATTAATTGTTATTCCTAATGATCGTTTACTTGCAATTTCAGATCGCACAATTACTTTGGCCGATGCATTCAAGAGCGCGGATCAGGTATTGCTATCGGGAGTCCAAGGAATTACAGAAATTATTACGCAACCAGGATTAATCAACCTTGACTTCGCAGATGTGAAAGCAGTCATGTCAGGTGCTGGTTCAGCGTTGATGGGAATTGGCTCTGCTCGTGGCGAAAACCGTGCATTGCGCGCCGCTGAACTAGCGATATCAAGTCCGCTACTTGAAGCGTCAATTGATGGCGCGATGGGAGTACTTCTTTCAATTTCAGGTGGATCAGATCTTGGTTTATTCGAAGTTAATGAAGCTTGCGAACTTGTTCAATCAGCGGTTCATCCAAACGCTAAATTCATTTTCGGAACCACAATTGATGATGCGCT
This sequence comes from uncultured Actinomycetes bacterium, assembly GCA_903820565.1. Lineage (GTDB taxonomy): Bacteria > Actinomycetota > Actinomycetes > Nanopelagicales > Nanopelagicaceae > Planktophila. The sequence goes on along the minus strand of CAIJHZ010000035.1, from coordinate 4,474 downwards.
AGGCGATGAAGTGCGCATTACTGTAGTGGCCGCGGGATTTGAAGGTGGTGAACCTAAGCGGGTTTCAACGCCAATCATTGATGCAGCAACACTTGGCGGGGTTGCGGATCCGATTCCATCCAATGACCCAATCTCTGTTGCACTTGACCTTGGCATTGAGACCCCGAGGCGCAAGGTTTCCTTCGAGGAGCTGGTTGCTGAGGATGAAATCGACGTTCCTGACTTCATGAAGTAAGGCTTTGCCTCACTTTTTCACTGATCGACGCAAAGGCTTCAGCCTTGGCGTGTACGAGTCGTTGAACTTGGGATTCCATGTGGGTGATGATCCGTCTGCAGTAATGGCAAATCGTGCTGTGTTGGGCAATACCCAGTTCATGAATCAAGTACATGGATGCGATGTTGTTGTAGTTGATCACGTCTTAGAACAAGAGCCAACATGTGATGCTCTGATTACTACAACCAAAGGTGTTTCCTTGGCGGTCATGGTGGCAGATTGCATCCCTCTTCTACTTATTTCGCACGAAGCGGTAGCTGCTGTGCATGTTGGTCGCGCAGGACTAATTAATAAGGTTGCAATTAAAGCTTTACATCACATGCGCACTCTTGGTGCTAATCAGATTCATGCAATTCTTGGTCCATCCATTTGTGGAAAGTGCTACGAAGTTCCCTTGGCAATGCAGCAGGATGTTATTGCACATCATCCACGAGCATTTTCAAATACCCGTCAAGGAACGCCGGCACTTGATCTTCCGGCAGGTTTAATTGCTGACCTATCCACTGAAGGTGTCTCATATGAGGCATCGCAGATTTGTACCAAAGAGGATCAGATTTACTATTCACATCGCAGGGAAAATCCAACTGGACGTTTTGCAGGGGTCGTTAGCTTATGAGTCGCAGAGATGAACTGTCACAGAATTTAGAACTAGTACGTTCAAAAATTGCCAAAGTCGCAGACCACGAAGTTACGCTAATTGCTGTTACAAAAACATTTCCGGCCAGTGATGTCCAGATATTGCATGACTTAGGTGTGCGCGATTTTGCCGAAAACCGTGATGCTGATGGTGCAGAAAAGTCTGCGGTTATTCCTGGAACTTGGCACTTTCAAGGCCAGATTCAAAGCAATAAGTTGAAGTCCATCACCTCGTGGGCCACAGTCATTCACTCTTTAGATGATCCGCGCCACTTTGAAATAATCGAAAAAGTTGCCCCTCATCGATTGCAGATTTTCTTACAGGTTTCTCTAGATGGTGCCCATCATCGTGGGGGAGCGGGGCTAGATGATTTACATGCCTTGGCTACAGTGGTCGAACAATCCGAAAACCACACACTGGCTGGTTTGATGTCAGTTCCTCCGGTTGGTCTAGATCCCAAAGAGGCTTTTTCGCAATTGTCATTGATTCATAATGAGTTTTTGCAGTATTTCCCTGCAGCTAAATCGCTGTCCGCGGGCATGAGCGGCGATTATGAAACTGCGATTGAGTTTGGAGCGACACATGTCCGCATAGGTTCCTCAATCCTCGGATCCCGCTAGGCGCGCAGGTAAACTTTTCCCATGTCTAATCCCTTGCGCAAAATCGGTAATTATCTTGGCTTGATGGATGATGTTCAGTTTGATACTCCACAAGCACCTGCTGTTGCAACTGTTCCTCCAACTGGTGATGTTCGTATTACAACTCGCGAACCCCGTGGTGGTTCTGCAATTCGAACAACATCTGTTGTCCAAGTAGCGCCGCAACTTGATCTCCCAGTCTTGGATCGCATAGTTACTTTGCATCCTCGTTACTACAACGAAGCGCGCACAATCGGTGAGCACTTCCGTGAAGGAAATCCAGTAATTATAAATCTCTCCGAAATGGATGAGTCAGAGCTCAAGAGGATCGTCGACTTCGCAAGTGGACTTGCATTTGGTTTGCACGGAACAATCGAACGCATAACCAAGAAGGTATTTTTAATTTCACCTTCAAATGTCAACGTCAGCAACGAAGACAAATCAGCTGCTGCACAAGCAATCCTTTTTAATCAGAGCTAATCCATGTTGAGCGTTGCCTCAATACTTGGAACAATTCTGCAAGTATTTTTGTTTGCCCTACTTGGTCGATTGATCTTTGACTACATTCAAATGTTTTCGCGCACCTGGCGTCCTCGCGGCGTTGTCGTATATTTCGTTGAAGCAATTTACACAATTACCGATAAGCCAATGAAGTTTGTAGGACGATTTGTCCCGCCACTTCGACTAGGCGCAGTGAGCCTAGATATGAGTTTCATTGTGCTCTTTTTCGGAACTCAGCTATTGATGGGCTTTGTTAAAAACATTTAGTTTCTAACTAGTACGACCTCTATGCCAATTTCTGTGTCTGTTACTACTAATGAACCATCACGGATCATCGATACAGCTAAGACTTCATCGGCAATGTGCTGCTTGTCAGCTTCAATCGCCTTAGCAATTTCATCACTCGCATTCCAAGTGATATTGACTCGATCGGAAATATCCAGACCATCGCTCTTGCGTCTTTCTTGAATAAACCTGATTACTTCCCGCACATTTCCTGCTGCAAGTAATGCAGGGGTGAGTTCTAAGTCCAGAGCAACGCTTTCCCCATCATGAGAAGAAACGCTCCATCCACTCTTTGGAACTTCCGTGATGACTAGGTCTTCTAAAGCAATTTCCCAAGTACCGATAGAAGTTGAACCTGTTGAGCGCAAAGTCTTGACCAATGTAGTTGCGTCAGTTGATGCGATGGCTTTTGAAATCTCTTGAACAGCCCCACCGTATTTGGCACCAAGTGATTTAAAGTTGGCTTTAACACTGATATCAACCAAGTCGCCATCGGCAGATGCGATGTCTTCCAGGCTTTGTACATTGAGCTCATCTGCGATCTGCTCGCGCATTTGTTCTGGCAGTGCTGACCAACCACTTGCTGCAATGAGTGCACGGCCTAAAGGCTGGCGAATTTTGATTCCAGATTGGGCGCGTGTTGAACGACCTAGTTCAACGATTCGTCGCGTTAAAGCAACTTGAGCGCCTAGCGCTGCATTGATGTCAGAGCTTTGAACAACTGGCCAATCCGCCAAGTGCACCGATGCAACTGATGCTGAATCAGTTGGGCGCACCAGCTCTTGCCATACCTGCTCTGTAATAAATGGAACTAGGGGAGCGAGTAACTTTGTAAGAGTTACTAAGCATTCATGCAAAGTGCCAAGTGCTGCCGTATCACCATCCCAAAAACGACGACGAGATCGACGCACATACCAGTTAGACAGATCATCGATGAAGCGGGCAAGTGCTCGGCCGGCAATCTGTGAATCAAAGTCTTCTAGAGCTGCGTCCACTTCTTGAATCACGATGTTGAGTTCAGAAATGATCCAACGATCCATCAATGGACGTTCCGCAAGTGTTGGAGTCTGTGACACTTCAAAGTTAGAAGCATTTGCGTATAGGGAATGGAACGAAACTGTGTTCCAGTACGTTAGTAATGTCTTTCGAACAACTTCGTTGAGACTCTCATGTCCAACACGACGAGCCGCCCATGGGGATCCGGCAGCCAACATGTACCAACGGACCGCATCTGCGCCATGTTGATCCATCAGCGCCATCGGCTCTAAAACATTGCCTAGGTGCTTGCTCATCTTGCGACCATCTTTATCCAGGATGTGTCCAAGGCACAGGACTGTTTTATATGAGGATTGATCAAAGACCAATGTTCCGATTGTCATTAAGGTATAAAACCATCCACGAGTTTGGTCAATTGCTTCGCAAATAAAGTCAGCAGGGTATGAAGCTTTGAACTTTTCTACAGAACCTTCTTTGTGCGGGTATCCCCATTGCGCAAATGGCATCGCACCCGAGTCATACCAACAATCAATAACTTCAGGAACGCGTGTCATGGTCTCTGAACATTCAGCACATGCAAAGCTGATGTCATCTACAAAGGGGCGGTGCGGATCAAGGTTTGAAAGCTCCTGGCCGGCAAGTTCCCCAAGTTCCTTAAGAGAATCAACGCAGATCTCATGCTTGTTCTCACAGCGCCAGATTGGCAGCGGTGTACCCCAAAAACGATTACGCGAGAGCGCCCAGTCAATATTGTTATTGAGCCAATCGCCATAGCGACCTTCTTTAATAGTCTCTGGATGCCAATCTGTTTTTGCGTTCTCGCGAAGAAGCGCATCCTTTATTGAAGTTGTACGGATGTACCAGGAAGGTTGTGCGTAATACATCAAGGCAGTGTGGCATCGCCAGCAGTGTGGGTAGGTGTGCTCATATTGCTGATGCTTGTATAGAGCGCCGCTTGCTTTTAACTCTTTTACTAAAGGCTTATCGGCATCCTTAAAGAACATGCCGGCAACAACCGGGACATCAGGCAAAAAATGTCCGTCAGGTGCAATCGGATTTACAACGGGCAATCCATAGCTACGGCAGACCGCCAAGTCATCTGCGCCAAATGCAGGGGCTTGATGAACTAAACCGGTTCCATCT
>CAIJHZ010000034.1 GCA_903820565.1 uncultured Actinomycetes bacterium | reverse complement strand
TTGTCTTCGACCTTGGTGGTGGAACATTTGACGTCTCCCTCCTAGAAATCGGCGACGGTGTTGTTGAAGTTAAGGCAACTAACGGCGATAACAACCTCGGTGGAGATGACTGGGATCAAGCACTTGTCGATCACCTGGTACAAACATTTGGCGCTGCTAACGGTATTGATTTAACAAAAGACAAGATGGCAATGCAACGTATTCGTGAAGCTGCTGAAAAAGCAAAGATCGAATTATCATCATCACAATCTGCATCAGTTAACTTGCCATACATAACAGTTGATTCTGAAAAGAATCCATTGTTTATGGATGAAACAATTACTCGTGCACAGTTCCAGCAGTTAACTGCGGCCCTTCTCGAGCGTTGCAAGAAGCCATTCCAGGCAGTCTTGAAGGATGCTGGAATTCCAATTGCAAAGATCGAATCAGTTGTACTTGTTGGCGGATCAACTCGTATGCCAGCAGTTGTTGATTTGGTTAAGGAATTAACTGGCGGCAAAGAGCCAAACAAGGGTGTTAACCCTGACGAAGTTGTTGCAGTTGGCGCATCACTACAGGCCGGCGTTTTGAAGGGTGAAGTAAAGGATGTATTGCTCCTAGACGTTACCCCGCTGTCACTTGGCATCGAAACCAAGGGTGGCGTCATGACTCGATTGATCGAGCGAAACACAACAATTCCGACAAAGCGCAGCGAAGTATTTACAACAGCTGATGACAATCAGCCTGCTGTACAGATTCAGGCATACCAAGGCGAACGTGAAATGGCTGCATATAACAAGAAGCTAGGAATGTTCGAACTAACTGGTTTGCCACCAGCGCCACGTGGAGTTCCACAAATCGAAGTTACATTCGATATCGATGCAAATGGAATTGTTCATGTATCTGCGAAGGATCTTGGAACAGGCAAAGAGCAGAGCATGACCATCACTGGTGGATCTGCACTTAACAAGGATGAGATTGCACGCATGATGGCAGATGCTGAATCACACGCTGAAGAAGATCGTCAGCGTAAGGAAGAAGCAGAGATCCGTAACGCTGGAGATTCACTGTTGTATTCAACTGAAAAGTTCATCAAGGACAACGATGAAAAATTGTCACAAGGTGATGCGCTTGAGAAGAAGACAGAAACTGAAGCGGCATTAGAAGAGTTGAAGACCGCACTTGGTGGTTCAAACTACGAAATGATTAAGTCAGCAACTGAAAAAGTTGCAACTGTTAGCCAAGCACTTGGTGCAGCGTTGTACGCAGCCAGTGCACCAGCTGAAGGAGAAACAACACCAAATGAAGACGGTGTTGAAGATGCTGAAGTTGTAGAAGAAGATACAAAGTAATGTCAGAGGAAACTACTGAACAAGTAGTTGAAGAAGTTGTTGAACCGGGTCAGGAAGCTGACCCGGTTGCAACACTGACATCTGACTTACAACGCCTACAAGCAGAGTACGCAAATTACCGAAAGCGTGTTGAACGTGATCGGGCAGTTGCCCATGAAAGCGCAGTAGGTGCTGTGCTTACAGAGCTACTTGCACTACTTGATGATGTTGATCGCGCAGAACAACATGGCGAACTATCTGGTGGTTTCAAAGCAGTGGCAGACCAGCTAAATTCAATAACCGCGCGCATTGGGCTAGAAAAATACGGCACAGCGGGTGAAGCCTTTGATCCGCAGATCCATGAAGCATTGCTGCATGAAGAGTCTGCAGAGGTTTTGGTACCAACTGCATCTAAGATTTTGCAATCAGGGTACAAATACAAAGAACGCATCTTGCGTCCGGCACGTGTATCTGTAACAGATCCAGCGGGAGCGTAATTAACAATGGCAGCCAAAGATCTATATGAAAAGGACTTCTATAAAGTCCTTGGTGTAGATAAGAAGGCCGCCGCCGATGAAATTAAAAAGAAGTACCGTGCACTTGCTCGTGATCTTCATCCAGATAAAACAAAAGGCGATGCAGCTAAAGAAGAAAAGTTTAAAGCCGTTTCAGAAGCGTATGAAATATTATCTGATGCAAAAAAGCGCGCCGAATATGACGAAGCTCGTTCTTTGTTTGAAAAAGGCGGCTTCCGTGCACCACAAGGCGGCGGATTTCAAGGCGGAGATTTCAATGATGTGTTTGGTGGCGGCAACGCACAAGACATTTTTGCCAATTTATTTGGAGGCGGCGGACGGCGCGGCCCACGTAAAGGTCAGGATTTACAAACCGAAGCAATTATCACATTTCGCGAATCTGTATTTGGGACAACGCTTGATTTGCGCCTAGCAACAGATCGCGGTCAAGCACAAAACATTACTGCACGTGTTCCAACGGGTGTAAGCGATGGCGCAAAGATTCGCGTCAAAGGTAAAGGCGCGCCAGGCGAAGCAGGTCCTGGAGATTTGTTTATTCAATTACATGTTAAACCTCACCCAATTTTTTCTCGCAAAGGTGAGAACTTAATGATCACATTGCCAGTTACATTTGCAGAAGCTGCACTTGGCGCAGATATCAAGGTTCCAACTATGACTGATGATGATGTAACTGTTCGTATTGCACCAGGAACTCCAAATGGTCGTACCCTGCGCGTAAAAGGCCGCGGAATCGTAAAAGGCAGTACTACAGGCGACTTATTGGTCACCGTCGAAGTACAAGTCCCACAACGAGTAGATGGAAAAGCTCTGGACGCACTCAGAACTTTCGCATTTGAAACCGAATCAGAAGATGTTCGTGCCGATTTCGCAAACAAGGCCAAGATATGACGAACACCATGAATACTGATGGCATGAGTAATCAACCAGATGATGATGCTGGCGTTTATGTCATTTCAGTTGCGGCAGAAATTTCAGGAATGCATCCACAGACCTTGCGCCAATATGACAAATTAGGCTTGGTCTCACCGTCTCGTACTGAAGGACGCAACCGTAGATACTCATTGAGAGACATCGCTTTATTGCGCGCAGTACAAAAACTTGTTGGTGAGGGAATCAACCATGCCGGCATTAAGCGAATCATTGAATTGGAATCAGCGGTTGCAAATATGGCGGTCGAGGTTGCACAGCTGCGAATTGAAGTAAACGCACTAATTGAGCAAAACCCACCTAAAGGTTTAGTCGCCCGTCGCAAAACCGAAGTTATTATCTACAAAGAAGATTAATTCAAGCAGCTAACTCGACCAGCCCATGTTCCAAGGGTTGGACCAACTGGCGATTTCAAAACCTTTTCAATAACTGTGGCATACACATCACGGAAGTCAGTTGTTACGGCCAAGTCACCTTTGTACAAATTCTTTAGCGATGGCTGCTCTCCGTAAAAACCACCTTTAACGGAGTTGCCAATGATAAACATTGGGCCCGATGTTCCGTGATCTGTTCCTTGTGATCCGTTTCCGGCGACGCGGCGCCCGAATTCGCTGTACACCATAATCGTCACATCATTGCTTCGTGTGGTTGCCTTTAATTGACCCATGAATCGTGACAATGAGTCTGAAACAACACCCAATAACTCAGCTTGTGCATTTGCCTCATTGGCATGAGTATCAAAACCACCCAGAGAAACAGACCACACCTTTGTTGGCGATCCTGCGGCAATTAGCTTTGCAACGACATCTAGTTGCTGGGCTAAATTGCTATCTCCGCCAGCGTTTCCGCCATTAGTTGTGGGCAAATCTGGGCTAACAGGTGCTGGTGATTTAAGTACCGGTTGCACGGTGGTAGATACTGAAAATAGATTGCGCATGGATGTTGCAGCAGCTGCCATTAACTTAGAATCTTTTGTAACAGCCTTTGAAAGTTTCTGACATTGAGTTGCTAAATCACCTTTAGGAATAACTAATCCACCAAGTGGAAGAGCCGAGCCAGATCGCTTTGCACCAGCTAATAATGGTGGCAACACAGAACCTAAAGAAATTGCAAGCATTGAATCTTCAGGTTGTGAATCTACCCAACGGCCAAGCCACCCTGTTGAAATATGTTTCGCAGGAGATGCTGTTTGCCACTTTGCCATCGATGAAAAGTGTGAGTGATCTGGGTCCGGGTATCCAACACCGCGAACTATTGCAACTTTCTTTTGGTCCCACAAAGATTTTAAACCTTTCATTGCGGGGTTAAGAGCAAGCTCTGCATCAAGTGGCAGGACATCTGCGGCCTTGTAAGAAATATCAGGGCGTGCTGAGTAATAGATCGGATCGGTAAATGGAATAACTGTGTTCAAACCATCGTTACCACCATACAAAGTAATGACAACAAGAATTGGACTATTAGCTGGCAGTGGTCGATCTATTGCCGCTTGTGCAATCTCTTCGATACTGAGCAATGGTGCTGCTGCGCCAACTGCAACCGCACCTGTTGTGAGTTTTAGAAACTTTCTTCTGGTTACTGTATCCATGACGGTCTCCTATGCACTCACGATAAATTCGGGGCTACACAATGCAAGCAAAGCAAACTGCGCGGGATCAGCTAACGAAGCACGTAAAGTTGATTGAGTTCGCGGACTCCATTCGGCAACGCCCAACCAATCCGCACTCTTTACTACACGTGATCCAACTGGAATCTCTATCAATGCGCGCAAAGTACTTTGCTTTATTAACCAAGCAGCAAAGGCGATTCGGTATTGGGCTGTTGCTGATGACAACCAGGCTTCTGCCGCGGGCCAACCGCCCACATTCGGAGGGTTAAATGGAACTTGGCCCAGTTTGTCTAAGTAATTGAGCAGTTGAGCTGGTGTCTTTAACTGCGATGGAGTTAGTTCAAGTGCTCTGCATGCTGCAATGAACCATTCAACAGGTGCTTTCACTAAATCATTCTTTTCATCGCTCATTGCTGCATCACTTGCCATTGCTTTGACCGCTGCCGAAATATCACGACCAGCAAATGCGTTCTTTGCTGAAAAAGTTGTTGGCATCGCTTCGGTACTTGAAATAAATCGGTACCACAAACGCTCTGCGATAAATGTTGCGTTGTCTTCGCGCGCTACCAAAAAATCTGACAAAGTTTCACCAGTAAATGATTGAGTTGTTCCCAAAATAGTAACTGGCTTTGCATCATGACGTTTTGCGCTGAATGTCACTGCGCCACTACTTCGCTTCACTTGATACCCAGTCAATGCACGAGCAGCGGCTTTAACATCATCTTCGGTGTAACGATCAACACCTAATACAAAAAGCTCCATTAATTCGCGACCCAAGTTTTCATTTGGTGCAACCAAAGTGCTGTCTTGCCCATCTAACCAAAACTGCAACGCACCATCATTAATCATGGCGCGAGACATCGTTTTGAAATTTCCTAAACAGTTAGCCCGTAATGTTTTATATTGATTGAACATCGGCAATGCGTAATTGAGTTTTTGCACTGAAGTAGCCCAATGTCCGTGCCAAAACCAGGTCATGCGTTCTGTTAAGCCATGATCACTTGCTGCCATGCGATCAAGAGACCACATAACCATTTGCTGAACTTGATACCTCTGTGCAATCGCAAAGGGGACAATTTCCTTTGAGTTAGCAGCAGGACGATTCCCTAAATCAGTTATTTCGGGTTCTGCGACTTTTGCGGCCCCTGCATCAACTGCTGGAACGGTTAGAACCTTTGCACGTGTTGCATCAAGTCCATCTTTAATAGCTTGCGCATACTCGCCAGGACGAGGCCCAAAACCAAAGCGCTGCAACAGTCGTGAGGTTTCTAACCTCTGTGCGTTCATGTGTTTACTCTAGAGTTCAAGAGTCAGCAGGGTAAGGTTGCAGCATGAATTCACGTGAAACTCTCAGAGAACAGATTCTGACCAAGGCTGTTGTGCATGGAAAAGTCATTCTTTCGAGCGGTAAAGAGGCTGATTACTACGTAGATCTGCGCCGTGTCACATTGGATTCAGTAGCCGCTCCCCTGGTTGGCCAAGTGATGCTGGATCTGACACACGATTTAGATTACGAAGCTGTTGGCGGCTTAACGCTTGGCGCAGACCCAGTTGCAACAGCGATGATGCATGTGGCAGCTAGCCAAGGAAGAAAACTTGATTCATTCGTAGTTCGCAAAGCGGAAAAAGCGCATGGCTTGCAACGTCGCATTGAAGGACCAGATGTAAAGGGTAAGCGCGTATTAGCTGTCGAAGACACATCAACAACAGGTGGATCAGTACTAACAGCGGTCGAAGCCTTAGTTGAAGCTGGCGCAATTGTTGTTGGTGTAGCAGTAATTGTCGAACGCGGGGCTGAACCAAAAATTAAAGAAGCAGGGTATGAATACCGCGCTGCTTACCAGTTAGCTGACTTGGGGCTTTAAGGCTTAAAGCGCTTTGATTGAAATTCTTTAAAGAGTTCGATAAGTACTGGAATCAAACTGATAAAAACAATTATTGCGACAACCGGTAGCAAGTACTGATCAACCGATCCCTTTAGGACATCGCCCAATATAAAACCCAACCCAATCACGCCTTGGGTCCAAATTACTGCGCCGATTGCGTTCCAGATCAAAAATGTCTTCTTCGGCACACCAATGATTCCGCACATCGGATTAATTAATGTGCGAACAAATGGGACAAAACGAGCTAAAACAAGGGCCTTGCCGATTCCATATCGAGTGAGCCATTTTTCTGTTGCGACAACTTTATGATGGTTAAAAACTCTTCCATCTGGTCTATCAAATAAATTCTTTCCGTATCGTTCACCAAAAAAGTAACCCGTTACACTTCCAAAGAAAGCCGCAAAGGGTGAAAGCGCAAACAATAGAACTGGATTCAGATGCGCAGTACCAAGAATTGCTGCGCCTGAACCAGATGCGGCAACGCCTGCAATGAAAAGTAAGGAATCACCAGGAAAAGCTAGGCCTATCAATAAACCGGTTTCAGCAAAAATGATTGCAAGAACGCCAACCAAGCCAAGATCGCCAACAATCGAATGAGCATCAAAGAGGTTCATGACCCCGAGGCTAGCCTATGCTTCCGCCGTGTCACTAGATCGCGAGTATCGCCCACGCTTGCACTTCACCCCTGCTAAAAATTGGATGAATGATCCAAATGGTTTGGTGTGGCACAAGGGCGAATACCACTTATTTTTTCAACACAATCCCTTTGGAACTCAGTGGGGACACATGTCGTGGGGGCATGCAGTAAGCAAGGACTTAATACATTGGGAAGAACTGCCGGTAGCAATTGCAGAAGATGACGATGGAGCGATATTTTCTGGAAGCGCCGTCAGTGTCGGTGATGAAATTATTGCCATGTACACACGTCACACCGAAACCAATCAATCTCAATGTATTGCACGTAGTTCCGACAATGGCCGCACCTTTGTTAAATATGAAAATAATCCAGTTCTTGATGAAAATAAAAAAGATTTTAGAGATCCAAAAGTATTTAGATACCAAGATCATTGGGTTATGTGTGCTGTCCAACCGTGGGATCATAAAGTCTCGATCTACAAATCCCTTGATCTAGTTACTTGGCAGCGCTTAAGTGATTTTGGTCCAGCAGCAGCAACTAAAGGAGTCTGGGAGTGTCCTGACTTATTTCCATTAATGTTTGATGGAAAGGAATACTGGGTTTTATTGGTTTCACTAAACCCAGGCGGTTTGTATGGTTCTGGCACTCAATACTTTATTGGTGACTTTGACGGAACAACTTTTACTCCATTGCATTCGACTGATGAAGCGCTTTGGCTAGATTATGGAAAAGATAATTATGCAGGTGTAACTTTTAATAACGAACCCAACGGAAAGAGAATCTTTATTGGCTGGATGGCCAATTGGGAAAACGTAAAGGAACATCCTGAAACTTCATGGACGAATGCGATGACAATTCCGCGCGAATTAGGATTAGCAAAATACAACAATGAAATTATTCTTACGCAACAACCGATGTGCGTGCTTACTTATGAAATAAAAGTCCCAATGCCAAGCACCGGCGTAGTTGGGTTGCACGGATTTACAAAACTTGGCTATAACGCTGACAAGAAAGTAATTTTTGTGGATCAGTTTGAGGCGCCCTATGAAGTTGATGTAGACCAGTTGCACCTGAAGGTTGTAGTAGACCAATCTTCGGTAGAGCTTTTTACGGGGGATGGATTCAGGGTGATTACGGTTGCGACCTTTCCGGCCGTAGGGGCGCAACGAGATCTGGCTAGTTTTACCCAATAACGACACGATTTTGCAACCTTTTACGCTCGAGAGGGACTGTAAAAAACTGCAAAAAACCCGCTAAATCTTTGGCAAAGCGTTACCACAAAAGGCTTTTTTGGCCCTGCCACACCTAGTATTTTTCGCAGCGACGAGACGCACTTTTGTGTGTCTTGTACCCCTTTCGAAAGGATCCTTAATGAAGAAATTAAAAGCTGCGATCGTCGCAGTTGCAGTTGCAGCAGGAACAACTGTTGCAGTTCTGCCATCGGCACATGCTGCTGACACAGTAACTATCTACGGTGGTTTCGGTGACGCACAGGCTGACGCTTTCCAGTTAGAGCTCGATAAGTTTGGTGCTGCTAACGGAATCACAATTAAGTACACAAAGCTTGCCGCATACGACACAGATATTCGTGTGAAGGTTAAGGCTGGACAAGCACCTGACATCGGAATGTGGCCACAACCAGGCGGACTTCTTGATTACGCATCAGTGTTAGAACCACTAGACACAGTTGTTGATCTTCCAGCAATTCAAAAGACTTTGATCCCAGGTTGGGACAAGCTTGCAGTTAAGGGTGGAAAGATCTACGGACTTCCAGTCTCTGCAAATATCAAGTCACTAGTTTGGTACAACCCAGCAAACTTCGCAGCAGCTGGTTACAAAGTTCCAAAAACTGATGCAGAGCTAAGTGCTCTTACTGCAAAGATCAAGAAAGACGGCAAGGGATACCCTTGGTGCGTTGGTATTGAATCTGGCGGCGCAACAGGTTGGGCTGCTACAGACTGGCTAGAAGAGTACGTACTTCGCTACGGTGGAGTTGCACAGTACAACGACTGGTGGAAGGGCAAGATTAAGTTCAACTCACCACTAGTTCTAAAGGCTGCTGCTAAGTTCGCTGATGTTGCACTTACAAAGGGCAATGTAAACGGCGGCGGAAAAGCAATTGCTGCAACATCATTCGGAACAACTGCTCCACTATTTGCAACTGATAAGAACAAGTGTTTCATGATGCGTCAAGGCTCATTCATCACTGGTTTCTTCCCAGATGCAATCAAGGCTGAATATGCAGCAAATAACTTCACACACGTTGGTGTTTTCAAGCTTCCAACTCCTGCAGGTGCAACTGATGGTGTTCTAGGTGGTGGCGATCTAGCTGCTGCATTCAACGCCAACCCTGCAACCAAGAAGGTTATGGGTTACATTCTTTCTGACAAGCTCGGACAGAACGGAACTCTTGCTGTTTACAATTCATACTTGTCAGCACACAAGACATTCCCATCATCTCTATATACAAACCCTGTAACTAAGTCCATCGCTGGATACCTATCAAGCGCTAAGGCATTTGGTTTCGACGGTTCAGATCTTTCACCAGCAATTGTTAACGCAACTGAGTGGACAGAGCTAACCAACTGGGTATCAGGTAAAAAGACTCTTGCACAGGCATTCGATGCAATCGATGCTTCTTGGAAGAAAGTCTAAATAACTAAACAATTAGCGGGTCTTCCCGTTAAAGATTAAAAGTCGGCGCCGATGGTACTTTTACCATCGGCGCCGACCCACTCTCACATAAAATCTAGACAGCAAGAACAAGTTGGAGTAGACAACACCCATGAAAGACATGCTGACCGCGATTGAAGCCGTGTTTATTGGCATCTCGCTGACAATTTTTGTTTATTGGGCCTTAGATAAAGTCACAAACTTATTACCGCGCAGGTCAAAAAAAGCTTTGAAGCCTTGGGTTTTTATTGGTCCAGTTGTACTCCTTATTGGATCTTTCATAGTTATCCCGGCGATTCAGTCAATTCGACTCTCTTTTATGGAAGAAGATATTGATGGGTCAACGAAGTGGGTTGGGCTAGAGAATTACAAAAGTATTTTTGGTGATGAAAATTTCCGACAAATGCTCGGAAACAACTTATTATGGATCGCAATAGCACCAGCTCTCACGGTTGCATTTGGTTTACTAATTGCGCAACTCTCAAATCAAGTAAAGCCTCGAATAGAAGCAATAATTAAATCCACAATCTTTATGCCGATGACAATTTCCTTTGTTGCCGCCGCCACTATTTGGCGATTGAATTTTGCGTATGCACCTGAAGGTCAGCCGCAAATCGGTTTATTTAATGCAATTTGGACAAAATTAGGTGGGTCACCTCAAACATGGATGCAGATCGACGCCTTTAAATTCAATTCACTTTTATTGATTGTTATTTTCATTTGGTTAAACGCTGGCTTTGCAATGGTTTTACTTTCAGCTGCAATCAAATCAGTCCCTGAAGACACTCTTGAAGCTGGGCGAGTAGATGGGGCAAGTAGGAGTCAACTTTTTTTCCAAATAATTTTGCCCCAAATTTGGCCAACAACTTTGGCTGTATTCATTACAGTCTTGATAAGTGCCATGAAGATTTTCGGTATCGTATTAGCAATGACAGGTGGCAATTTCGGTACTAATGTTTTGGCTCAATCTTTCTACCTTCAATACTTCTCGTATGGCAACACTGGAATCGCAATGGCAACAGTAGTTATTTTGATGCTAGCAATCGTGCCGGTAATGATTTATCAAATCCGCCACTATCGAAGAGTGGAGGCGGATCATTGAGTAAAAAGAAGCGCTACATAGGCACGACAATCACCTTATCCGTACTTGCTTTTATATGGCTTTTGCCCACATTTGGTTTGCTCATAACATCTTTTCGCGAAGGATCACAAGCACAGATCACTGGTTGGTGGGATATTTTTGCGCATCCATTCAATCAAAACTGGACATTAATCGCATTTGACCAAGCATTGAATAAGAAAGGTTTAGCGGCAAGCTTTATTTCATCATTTGCTGTCACGATCCCGGCGACAGTGCTTCCGCTTCTGTTCGCAGCATATGCTGCATACGGATTTACCTTCTTGAGATTTAAGGGTCGCGAATTCCTATTTTCGGCAATTATTGGTTTACTTGTAATTCCAATTGAAGCGGCGCTAGTTCCTGTATTGAAAATGTTTTTGTCATTTGAAAAGCACACTGGAATCGCATTATCTGGTCAATATGCCGCAGCATGGTTTGTGCACTCAGCCTTTGCAATGCCGCTTGCAATCTACATCATGCGAAATTACATGATGACAATTCCAACAGCCCTTATCGAAGCTGCCAGAATCGATGGTGCAGAGGATTACAAAATTTTCTGGCGGTTGGTTCTTCCAATTTCCGTTCCAGCCCTTGCCTCTTTCGCAATTTTTCAATTCCTTTGGGTCTGGAATGATTATCTGATTGCATTCGTATTCGTCGGAAATGATCACCCAGTTTTAACGTACACCCTCTTGTCGATGCTGGGACAGTACGGAGAAGGCTGGCAGGTCGTCGCAGCTGGATCCTTTATTAGCCTTTCTGTGCCGCTGTTCATCTTCTTCAGCCTGCAGCGATACTTTGTCCGTGGGTTAACTGCTGGGGCCGTGAAGTAACTAAACTCTAATAGTGAGTGATTTAAAACAGTTTTCTCGTGCCCGCATAGCCATTACAACGGCATTCATTATTAATGGTTTTACCGTGGGTGCGTTTTACGCACGCGTTCCTGACTTTAAGAAAGAGCTTGGAGCATCAAACAGCGCACTTGGCTTGGCGCTTTTATGTATCGCAGTTGGTGTTCTGATTGGGCTTGGTTTTTCCGGAAAACAATCAGCACTTCGCGGAAGCGCGCCAGTAACTTATTACGCAACCTATGCCCTGGGCTTCTCATTGCTACTTGTTGGACCAGTGCTTAATTACTTCACATTGTGTCTAGCATTTGTGGTTTTTGGGTCATGCCTTTCAACTCAAGATGTTGCCATGAATGCGCATGCAATTGTTTTAGAACATGAAGCTGATAAAC
>CAIJHZ010000033.1 GCA_903820565.1 uncultured Actinomycetes bacterium | reverse complement strand
GCAGAGCCGGGGGATTTACAGTCCCCTCCCATTGGCCGCTCGGGCAACCCGCCAAGGTCGAACAAGTACTGCGGCAATTATGGATAGTGCGAAGGGAAAGGATACCTTAGGCACGTGCGCGTACAAACCGCGCTTTTATCCAGTGAAGGAGCCCTCACAATGGCAGCAGATAGCAGTTTCGACGTAACCTCCAAGATCGACCGCATGGAGCTAGATAACGCTATAAATCAGGCGGTGCGTGAGATTGAGACCCGTTTTGATTTCAAAAATACTGGCTCAAAGATCGAGCTCGAAGGCGACAAAGTATTGATTGAAGCAGACACAGAAGAGCGTGCAAAGGCAGCGTTAGATGTAGTTAAAGACAAAATGATTAAGCGTGGAGTTTCCTTAAAACATCTAGATGCGGGCGCACCACAGTTATCAGGAAAGATCTACAAGATCGCTGCTCCATTAAAAGAAGGTATCTCAACAGAGAATGCTAAAAAGATTGCAAAGATGATCCGTGATGAAGGCCCAAAATCTGTAAAGACTCAGATTCAAGGTGATGAACTTCGTGTAACTTCAAAGAGTCGCGATGATCTGCAGGAAACAATGGCCATGGTTAAAGATGGTGGCTGGGACTTTGCAGTTCAATTTACGAACTTTAGATAATTGAGTAAAAACAAGCTTGGCCTTTTATTTGGAATTAGTGCGTACTCCTTGTGGGGAGCCTTTCCGTTGTACTGGCCTTTACTGGAACCAGCCAATTCCCTAGAGATTGTTTCGCATCGAGCTGTCTGGACGTTGGTTTTTTGTTTCATTGTTCTTGCCGCGACTAAGGCATTGAAATCTACTCTTGCAACATTAAAGCAACCCAAGATCACAGTGCGGTTATTTCTCACTTCTATCCTGATTTCTATCAACTGGCTGGTTTATATCTGGGCAACCAATAATGGACACGTTGTTGAAGCATCTCTTGGGTACTACATCAACCCTTTGATCATTATTGGCTTTGGCGTAATTTTGCTGAAAGAAAAGATGCGTCCACTGCAATGGGTTGCGGTGACTATCGCATCTATCGGTGTTTTAGTTTTAACAATTGATTATGGGCGCTTGCCGTGGATTGCATTGGCGCTTGCAATTTCATGGGGTAGTTATGGTTTAATCAAGAAGCAGTTGGGTCTTGGAGCCCTAGAAGGCTTAGCTATCGAGACTTTGATTTCAGCATTTTTCTACCTGGGATACCTAGTTTATATAGGTAATCAAGGCACCGGGCAGTTTGGTCATTCTTGGGGTTTAACCCTCCTATTGATGAGCGCCGGTGCAATTACTGCGATTCCATTGTTGTTGTTTAACGGTTCTACCAACCGATTGCCCTTTACGACTATTGGTTTGCTTCAATACATCACACCAACTTTGCAGTTTTCGGTTGGTGTTTGGATTCGCCATGAAGATATGCCAACAGCCCGCTGGATTGGGTTCTTGATTATTTGGGTTGCACTAACAACCCTTGCATTTGATCTTGTTAAATCAAGCAGAGCGGTCGATAACAGCGTCGCATAGCGACATCAAGGCTCCGGTTGCGTCATTGATTGGTAGTGGACCAAGTGCTCCTCTTGCTTGCTTAGCAACCTGATGCAATTGTTCGCGTGATTCATCTAATGCTTTATGAGTGCGCAATGCAGATAAAACCTGCTGAACCGTTACTTCATCCTCAATAGGTGCGCTTAGTAATCGTTTCAGATCAGCATCTACTGGATCATTTGATTTCATCACATTTAAAGTTACAAGAGTTGGAACACCTTCGCGCAAATCTGTTCCTGGAGTTTTTCCTGACTGATTTGATTCACTAGCAATGTCAATGACATCATCTGCTAATTGAAATGCAACACCAATTTTTTCACCAAATACAGTAACTGTGTCAGTTATATCTGCAGGAGCACCTGAAATCATTCCACCATATCTAGCTGATGCTGCAATCAAAGAGCCTGTTTTGTCTGCAACAACCTTCAAATAGTGTTCCAGTGGATCTTGCCCTGGATTAGGACCTTGGGTTTCCATAATTTGACCAATAACTAAGCGCTCAAATGTGCGAGCCTGTAAACGAACCGCTGCTGGACCAAGATCTGCCAATAAATCAGATGACTTAGCGAATAAAAAGTCACCGGTAAGGATTGCAATGGTGTTCCCCCATCGCATGTTGGCGCTTTCTACTCCGCGTCGAAGCGGAGCCTCATCCATAACATCATCGTGATACAGCGTTGCAAGGTGGGTTATCTCGCAGGCAACCGCTGCTGCGATGATCCCGTCGCGAGTTGAATCACCATATTGGGCAGTTAAAAGGGTTAAAAGTGGGCGCAAACGCTTGCCGCCGGCGGCCACAAGATGATGCGCTGTCTCATCAACAAAGGGGTATTCGCTACGAGTATGGCTTAACAACAAAGCTTCGACATCAGACATTTGGGCAATCAGTTGCGCTTCTAGTGCAGGAGCGACGTTTGGAATGCCGAAGATTGACATTAGCGTATGAAGATTGCGAGATCAGTTATGAAGTTCAGCAATGGTGCTGGATAAACGCCAAGCGCCACTGTAATAACTGCTGCAATGATTACCGTTGCTCGCGTCAAGATTGAAGGAATCTCAACACTTGTTCCATCTTCTGTTGCATCAGTAAAGAACATTAAAACAATGACGCGGATGTAGAAGAACGCCGCGATCGCACTTGAGAGAACGCCGGCAATTACAACGCCTTTGGCACCACTCTCATAAGCTGCAGAGAAGATAGAAAACTTTCCGATAAACCCACTAGTCATTGGAATTCCAGCAAAGGCTAATAGAAATAGTGCAAAGGTAGTGGCTGCAAATGGTGAACGCTTGCCAAGACCTCTCCAGCGATTTAGATCTGTTACTTCACCCGATGAATCGCGGACAAGAGTTACAACCGCAAAAGCACCAACTGTTGCTATGCCATAGGCAAGTAAGTAGAAGATTGTTGCGTCAAGGCCCGCTTTGTTAAGTGCAATTACTCCTGATAGCAAGAAACCAGCGTGAGCAATTGATGAGTAAGCCAACATGCGCTTAACATCACGTTGCGCAATAGCAACTAGTGAGCCCAAGAGCATTGTCACGATTGCAATACCTGACAAGACAGGCGTCCAAGACCACTGTGCATTTGCAAAAACTGTGTAATAAATTCGAAGCATTGCTCCAAATGCTGCAACCTTTGTTGCCGCTGCCATAAACGCAGTAACAGGAGTTGGTGCGCCCTGATATACATCAGGTGACCAGGCATGGAATGGAACTGCACCAACTTTAAACAACAACCCAATTGATAAGAATGCAATACCGATCAGAAGTAGGACATCATTTCCGCCACCGCCAACAATTGCTTCTCGAATGCCACTAAAGCTAATTGAGGAAGAGAATCCATATAAATAAGCAGCACCAAATAGGAAGAATGCCGATGAAAAGGCACCCAGTAAAAAGTACTTGAGGGCTGATTCCTGAGAGGCTAAGCGACGACGACGTGAAAGCCCAGCCATTAAATACAGCGGCAAAGAAAGCATTTCTAGTGCGACAAACAAAGTTATCAAGTCATTGGCAACCGGGAACAAAAGCATTCCAGAAACTGCAAACAAAGTAAGCGGATAAACCTCAGTTACTTGGTTACCAGATTGAAGTGCATGCCGTTCTTCGTCAGATCCTGGCAAGGCAGCGGCAAGTGCTGTGAAGTTTTCTGTATCAGCAATCAAAAATACTGAAATGAAGGCGATAATTAAAATTGATCCCTGAAGTAATGCTGCAGGTCCATCGAATACGACCGAACCCATTGCAGCTGTTAGTGACTGCTCTCCGCGGATTCGCCACAACTGCATAAATGAAAGGAGTATGGATCCAAGTGTCAGCGTTAACTGAACCGCTGGACGCAGGGCCTTAGATACAAAAGCCTCGACCAAGACACCAATGAGTGCTCCACCTAGCAGAATAAGCATCGGTGAGAGTAGTGCGTATGAAAGAACTGGCGCTGTAAATGTCATTACTTGTCCCCATTAGTTGGTGCAGGATCTGTGAATCCCATTTGCGAAATCACATGCGATGCCGCTGGGTTGATTACTTTCAGAAGCGGAGCTGGATAGAAACCCAACACCACAATGATTGCAATAACAGGAGCGATTGCAATTTTTTCACGGAGATTGAGGTCGGATAAGGTTTCGTTACCCGGGGTTGTAGGTCCGTGTAATGCTCTTTGAACTGGAATCAAGATGTACAACGCGGCTAAGACAATTCCGAATGTTGCGATGATTGCATGAACTGGATAGCGAGTAAATGTTCCAACCAAAACTAAGAACTCACTCACAAAACTTGAAAGACCAGGAAGTGCTAGAGATGACATACCTGCCACGAAGAATGTCCACGCCATAATTGGCGTAACGCGTTGTAAGCCTCCAAAATCAGCAATTGTTGAAGACCCCCGGCGTGAAATCATCCAGCCCGCAACTAAGAACAGTGCTGCCGTTGAGAAACCATGGTTAAACATGTACAAAATTGCGCCGCTGTGACCTTGGGTTGTCATCGCAAAAATTCCCATTGTGATGAATCCAAAGTGAGAGATCGATGTGTAGGCGATCAATCGCTTAATATCCTTGGCACCAATAGCAAGAAATGCACCATAAATAATTGAAATAACAGCAAGCACCAAAATAATTGGTGTAAATGTTTTGCTTGCCTCTGGGAATAATGTCAGGCAGTAACGGATCATTCCGTAGGTGCCGACCTTATCTAGAACGCCAAGAAGTAGAACTGATGTTCCTGGTGTCGCAGCTTTTGCAGCATCTGGCAACCAGGTGTGGAATGGCCACACAGGAGCCTTGATGGCAAATGCGATAAAGAATCCCAAGAACAAAAGGTTTTGAGTTGTCGAACTCATGGTCAATTTGGAAAGCTCACTGATATCAAAGGTGTGCCCGCCTTGAGCTCCTGACATTACGTACAGAGCGATGATTGATGCAAGCATTAATAAGCCGCCAACAAGACTGTATATCAAGAACTTAACGGCAGCCGCTGCGCGTTCGCCAGTTCCGTATCCCCCGATAAGAAAGTACACAGGAATCAACATTGCTTCGAAGATTACATAAAATAAGAAAACATCTGTTGCCGCAAAGACGCCGATCATCATCGTTTCTAGGACAAGAATTAAAATATAAAAAGTTTTTACGCTCCAGCGACCGCCGTGTGCTTCATTCCAGCCCGCAAGAATCACAATTGGAGCAAGAATTGTTGACATCAAAATAAGTACAAGTGCAATTGCATCAACGCCAAGTGCGAAATTGATTCCAAAACTTGGAATCCATGAATATTTCTCGACAAACTGCAGATCAATATTGTCGCGTTGGAATCCAACTGCCATTGCAATAGTTGCAGCCATCACAATCAGGGTTGTTGCCAGGGCTAGTTGCTTTGCAGCCTTTTCATTAGCCTTGGAAAGAGTTGAAATCATGGCTGCGCCTAAGAGCGGCAAAACCATCAAAATTGTTAACCACTTCATTACTGAACCACCACCCAAATCGCCGCAACCAGTGCAACCGCACCGACCAAGATCAGTGCCGCATAACTACGCACAAAGCCATTCTGTATTCCACGAAGTGCAGATCCTGAGCCCATCGCCATCTGCCCAATTCCACGAACTGTTCCATCGATGACCGCATTATCTGTTGCAACCAGAGTTGCAGTCAGAGCCTGGCCAGGACGCATAAAGATCGCTTCATTGAATCGATCCTGCATCAAGTCTTGGCGGGCAATCTTTGTGAATACTGAAACATTTTCGGGCGCGACATGTGCTACTTCATTACGAGAATACTTCAGGAATGCAACAGCTATTCCTATCGCAACCATGGTCAAAGCTAAACCTGACACAACAATCGGCTTGAGCAATTCTTCGTGTTCTCCATGATGTGCAAATAAAGGATGCAACCAGTTAACAAGAGCATCACCACGAGACAGTAGGAATCCAGAAGTTACTGATCCAATCGCGAGAATTGCCATCGGCAACCACATTAGCCATGGAGATTCATGTGGATGCGCATCTTCATCCCAGCGCTTTGTTCCGGTAAATGTAAGAATTATTACGCGAGTCATGTAGAACGCCGTTATTCCTGCACCTATCAAGGTTACGCATCCAAGAATAATTCCTTTTACCCCACCAGCATTAAATGCGGTTTCAATAATCATGTCTTTTGAATAGAAACCAGCGAATGGTGGAACACCAAGAATTGCTAAGTAGCCAAGACCAAATGTCGCAAATGTAATTGGCATAAACTTACGAAGTGCGCCGTACTTGCGCATATTTACTTCATCATTCATTCCGTGCATAACAGAACCCGCACCAAGGAACATTCCAGCTTTAAAGAAACCGTGTGTTAGTAAGTGCATGATCGCAAATGCATAGCCAACTGGACCTAAGCCGGCAGCGAGAATCATGTATCCGATTTGAGACATTGTTGAAGCCGCCAGTGCCTTTTTAATGTCATCTTTTGCGGTACCAATGAGCGCACCAAACATCAGTGTGATGGCTCCTACGATCACAACTAACAACTGGGCTGTTGGAGCGGCATCAAATACAAAGTTAGAGCGGGTAATTAAGTAGACACCTGCAGTAACCATTGTCGCTGCGTGAATTAATGCAGAGACAGGTGTTGGGCCGGCCATTGCATCTCCCAGCCATGCCTGCAATGGGAATTGTGCAGATTTTCCAGCGGCTGCAACTAACAACATGATTCCCATGCCAGTTAAAGCGGCTTCTGAAGTGTGATGTGCGTGCTCGGCCACGCCAGTAAAAGAAACTGTCCCCATGGTCGCAAAAGCAATCATGATTGCAAATGACAATCCCATATCGCCAACACGGTTCATCACAAAAGCTTTCTTTGAGGCTGTTGCATAAGCAGGCTTTTGATTCCAGAAACCAATTAATAGGTAGGAAGCAAGACCTACGCCTTCCCAACCAACATAAAGATTGAGATAGCTATCGCCCAATACCAATAGCAACATTGCTGCAATAAACAAATTCAAAAAGGCAAAGAATCGGCGACGGTCTGGATCATGTGACATATACGAAATCGAATAGATATGAATTAACGTACCAACGCCTGTTATAAGTAAAACAAAACAGATAGAAAGCTGATCTAGCAAAAGACCTGCATCTACATTGAAATTACCAACGTGAATCCACTCAAAAAGCTTTTGAGAAACTGGACGTTCCTCTGCTGATCGTCCAAGCATCTGCAAGAGTTGGTAAGCGCCTACTCCAAATGATGAGGCTGAAAGCCCAGTTGCAAGTAGGTGACCCCACTTATCTGTACGGCGTCCGCCAAGAAGTAGTAGGGCTGCTCCCGCTAAAGGCAGAGCAATCAAATAAACAAGGCTAGTTGACGTTGTCATCTCTATCGCTTCAACAAACTAGCATCATCAACAGATGCTGATCGGCGTGATCGGTAAATTGTCACAATAATTGCTAAACCAACTACAACTTCGCACGCTGCAACAACCATAGTAAAGAAAGCCATTACCTGACCATCTAGGTCACCATTGATTCGTGAAAATGTTACAAATGAAAGGTTTGCAGCGTTAAGCATTAGCTCGATACACATGAAGACAACGATTGCGTTGCGACGAACCACAACACCAACAGCTCCGATAGTAAAGAGGAGCGCTGAAACATAGAGGTAATTGGAGGCGTCCATTACTTCTCCTCCTCAACCTTGGTGTTAATTTCGCTGAGATCAAACTTCTTATAATCCAACATGTCGCCACGTGCAGAAAGAGTGGCATTTACTGATTCTGCAGAGGGGGTTCCATCTGGAAGTAGGGCTGGAACATCAACGGCATTGTGGCGAGCGTAAACACCTGGACCAGGCAACCCCGCCGCAGTTCCCAGAGATTCGCCGCGAAAGCGATTAATGGAAAGTTGACGTTGGGTTGGGCGAATTATTGTGCGCTGATGATGCGCCAGGACCATTGCACCAAGTGCTGCGGTAATAAGTAACGCGGAAACTACTTCAAATGGCCAAACATATGTGCTGAACAAAAGTTGTGCCAATGCTTGAACATTCCCATCTGCATTTGCAGCAGACAATCCAAGCGCCTGTCGACCAAGAGTTGCATGACCTAACAGTGAAATCATTAAACCGCCAAAACCAATCGCAGCTGTAATTGCAATTGGTCGAAGTCCGCGAATTGTTTCAGTTAATGAATCAGATGAATCAACACCAACTAGCATCAAAATAAACAAGAAGAGCATCATTACTGCGCCGGTATAAACAACGATCTGCACTATTCCCAGAAACGCTGCATCTTGGGCAATATAAAAGACAGCCAAGATGATCATTACAAAAGCCATCAAGATCGCTGAATGCACCGCCTTCTTAACAAGCAGAATTGCGAGTGAAGCAACAACTGCAAGAGGACCAAGGATCCAGAACATAACTGCTTCTGGTTTAGCGGTTTGTCCAACCTCGAGGGCTAATTGCAACACTTACTTGCCCTCCTGCGATGGGTGGGCTTGTTTTACATCACCGTTGTAGTAATTGGTGTCAGTCATATCTGGATACATTGGATGCGGTGGCATCAACATTCCTTGACGAAGCGGTGCAAGCAAATCTTGCTTTTCAAAAATTAGTTTGGCGCGAGTGTCATCTGCAAGTTCGTACTCGTTTGTCATTGTTAGCGCACGAGTAGGACAGGCTTCGATGCATAGCCCACAAAATACGCAGCGAAGGTAATTAATTTGATACACCTTGCCGTATCGCTCTCCGGGTGACATGCGATTTTCTTCAGTATTACTTTCACCTTCGACATAAATCGCATCAGCCGGGCAAGCCCAGGCACATAGTTCGCAACCGATGCACTTTTCTAAACCATCTGGGTGCCGGTTCAGTTGGTGACGGCCATGGAATCGCTCTTCCGTTGGAGCTTTTACTTCTGGATACTCAACGGTCAAAGGCTTTTTAAACATGGTCGAGAAGGTAACCCAGAACCCCTTCATGCTTCCAAAGAAGCCAACGGCGGGAGTTTGTTCTACTTCATAAAATTCAACATCGTTTATTCCAAGATCTTTCGGCTTTAATGGTTCGAGGTTTTCACTCACGCTTGCCACCTACCTTCTGTGAAACATTGATAGTTGAAACTTCCATTGGTAATGAAGGGACAGCGAACTTCGGCGCATCTTTGTTGTCGCCATCAGCAATGGCTAGCTCTTTTTTCTTCTTAGCGCTTTCAAATCCGAGATTAACGGCCATGATGATAAAGACGACACTGCTTGCAAATGCAATCACAATGATTCTTGGTGCATTCTGTAATGAAAGAACGCGAAGAGTTGCAACAACTAAAATCCACAAAATTGAAACTGGGATTAAGACTTTCCAGCCAAACTGCATGAACTGGTCATAACGCAAACGTGGAAGTGTTCCACGTAGCCACACAAACACGAAGAAGAATGTTAGGACCTTTAAGAAGAACCAAATAGCTGTAAACCAGCCACCCAGCCAGCTTTCTGTAAATCCGAGACCCGGAGGAGCTTTGTACCCTCCAAGGAACAATGTTGTCGCCAAAGCAGAGACTGCAATTATGTTCACATATTCAGCCAAGAAAAATAGTGCAAATTTTAGTGATGAGTATTCGGTGTGGAATCCACCAACAAGTTCACCCTCGGCTTCGGCTAGATCAAATGGTGCGCGGTTTGTTTCGCCAACCATAGAAATCACATAGATAGCAAATGAAGGGAACAGGACAACTGCGTACCACCATGTTGATTGTGCAGCGACGATGTCAGATGTTGACATTGAACCGGCATAAATAAATACCGCAACAAGAGAAAGTCCCATTGCGATTTCATAAGAAATAACCTGCGCACTTGAACGAAGTCCACCGAGTAATGGGTAAGTGGATCCAGAGGACCAGCCAGCCAAAACAATTCCATAAACCCCAACTGATGCGATAGCAAGAATGTACAAAACTCCAACAGGAATATCAGTTAATTGCATTGCAGTCTGGTGGCCAAACATTGTTACCTCACCAGTAATTGGGATTACCGCAAAGGACATAAAGCAGGTAGTTGCACTGATGATTGGTGCTAAAACAAAGACAACCTTGTCCGCAGCTGTAGGAATAATGTCTTCCTTAAGCGCCAACTTAACTCCATCGGCAAGTGCTTGAATTAATCCAAAAGGTCCGACGCGATTAGGGCCAGGACGTTGCTGCATGCGGCCAACAATGCGACGTTCTCCCCAAACAGACATCAATGTTAGTAATACGCAGAGGGCAAAGACGATTAATGCTTTCACCACAATTAGCCAACCTGGATCTGCTCCAATAAGTTCTGCAGTTTTCATGCCTTCACCACCGTAACTACCGCGCCATGTGCGACGCCTAGGTTTACCAACAATTGAGATCCGCGCGAATTACGTGGAGCCCACACAGCATCATCATGAATATTTTCAACCAGTGCAGACAGTGTTACTGAACCTTTATCCGTTGAAAGTTTTAATTGATCGCCATCAACAACACCCATGGCTTGTGCTCGCTTTGGAGAAATAACAGCAACTGTGCGACGTGCTGTTCCGGCAAGATTCTCTTCACCCTGTTGCAGTGTGCCAAGATCTAATAAGCGTCGCCATGAAGTGATGAGCGCCTGATCTGAGTTAAGAGCAGGTTGTGTTGAAGCATTGACCTTATTCAATGAAACTCGAGCGCCATCCCATTTACCAATTGATGCAATCTCCTTGATGGCTGATGTGACTGTTCCCAAATTAAGAGAGATGCCCATTTCTTCGGCGATCATTGAAAGAATTCGAAGATCACTTCGATTTAAGGAATCACTAACCGCTGCATCAAATGAACGCGGGCGACCTTCCCAGTTGAGGAAGGAGCCAGATTTTTCAGTAATTGCAGCAACTGGAAGAACAACATTTGCCCTCTGGGTAACTGCACTTGGTGCAATTTCAAGTGAAACAACAAATGCTTTTTCAAGTGCTGCCAAAGTTGCGTGGCTATTGTCGCCATCTAGCGGATCAACGCCACCAACAATTAGCCCGCCGATCTGCCCAGTATTTACAGCGTCAATAATTTGTGAAGTACTACGGCCTGCTTCAGTTGGCAGTGAATCTGTATTCCACAATGCTGCGATATCTACGCGGGCTGCTGCATCTGTCACTGGACGACCACCTGGCAAAAGATTGCCAATTGCACCGGCTTCAAGTGCTCCTCGCTCGCCTGCGCGACGTGGAATCCACGCAAGCTTGGCGCCGGTTGAATCAACAAGAGCCGCAACTGCACTTAATGCTCCTGCACTTTCTGCAGCGCGTTCTCCGACAAGAATTACCGACTTATTTGTTAGCGATTGAGCCGCAATAGCTGACGCTTCTTGTCCTGGAGCAACCTTTACAAACTCTGCCTTTAACTTCTCGACACCAATTGATTCTTTAGAACCGATTGAAACTACCTTTAAAGCACGTTTGCGGAACTGCTTATTAATACGCAAGAAAACAATTGGTGACTCTTCTTCTGGCTCAAAACCAACAAGTAGAACTTGGTCAGCCTTATCAATGTCGCGATAAGTTGTTGATGAACCAACAACTCGCGCTGCAAGGAATTCGCGTTCTTCATCGGATGAAACACGTGAACGAAAATCAATATCGTTAGTCTTTAATGCAACGCGAGCAAACTTGCTATAACCGTAGGCATCTTCATACGTAGCACGTCCACCAACAAGTACCGCTGACTTTGCTGCCTTTAATCCTGCTGCTGCAACCGCTAATGCTTCAGGCCATGATGCTTCTTCAAGAACGCCAGCAGAATTACGAATCTGTGGCACCTTAAGGCGATCAACAGCTGTTACATACTTAAATGCCCAACGCCCCTTATCGCAGTTCCACTCTTCATTTACAGATGCATCATCACCGGCTAGACGACGTAATGTCTTTCCGCGACGAACATCGGTACGCATATCGCAACCAGACGCACAGTGTTCACAGGCAGATGGTGTTGATACCAAATCAAATGGGCGTGCGCGGAATCGATATGCGGCACCAGTTAATGCTCCAACTGGACAAATTTGCACAGTATTTCCAGAGAAGTACGATTCAAAAGGTTTGTTCTCATAGATTCCAACTTGCTGCAATGCACCGCGCTCGTTCAAAGTAATAAATGGATCACTGGCAATTTGCTCAGAAAAACGAGTACAGCGTGCACATAAAACGCACCGTTCACGGTCTAGCAAAACCTGAGAAGAAATATTGATTGGCTTTTCAAATACCCGCTTTACGCCTTCGAAACGGCTTGAACTCTCTCCTGTGCTCATTGCTTGGTTCTGCAATGGACATTCGCCGCCCTTGTCACACACCGGGCAATCAAGTGGATGATTTACCAGCAATAGCTCCATAACTCCACGTTGTGCTTTTTCGGCAACAGTCGAAGTTAATTGTGTTTTTACAATCATTCCTGTCTCAACCGGAATTGTGCAGGAAGCTTGTGGCTTTGGAAAAGCGCGGCCATTAATTTCGATGTCAACTAAGCACTGACGGCAAGCACCAACTGGATCAAGTAGAGGGTGATCGCAGAAACGTGGAATCTGAATACCAAGTTGTTCAGCCGCGCGAATAACTAATGTCCCCTTTGGAACAGTAACTTCGAAGCCGTCAATTACAACGGTGATCATGTCGACTACTTCAGTTGTCATTTAAGCACCAGCTCCAGCAAATAACGTTGATGCCACCGGATCGAATGGACATGCACCATTAGTTAAATGAGCAATGTATTCATCGCGGAAATATTTAATTGAGGATGTAATTGGGCTTGTTGCTCCATCACCGAGTGCGCAGAATGAACGGCCCATTATGTTGTCGCAGAGATCAAGCAACTTAGCTAGATCTGCTTCGGTTCCCTTACCTGCTTCAAGATCACGCAAGATTTGTACCAACCACCAAGTGCCTTCACGACATGGTGTGCACTTTCCACATGACTCGTGCTTATAAAACTCTGTCCAACGCAATACCGCACGGACAACGCATGTTGTCTCATCAAATATTTGTAATGCTTTTGTTCCAAGCATTGATCCCGCAGCTGCAACACCTTCGTAATCCAGCGGCACATCAAGGTGAGCATCTGTAAACAATGGTGTTGATGATCCACCAGGTGTCCAGAACTTCAACGTATGGCCTGGGCGAACTCCGCCAGCTAAATCCAGAATTTCGCGAAGTGTGATTCCGAGTGGTGCTTCAAACTGACCTGGGTTCACAACGTGTCCTGACAAGGAATAAAGCGTTGTTCCTTTGCTCTTTTCGGTGCCCATTGATTGATACCAATCAGCGCCGTTATTAACGATTGCTGGAACAGATGCGATTGATTCAACGTTATTTACAACTGTTGGGCGCGCATAAAGGCCTGCAATTGCAGGAAAAGGTGGGCGCAAACGAGGTTGCCCACGGAAGCCTTCGAGTGAATCAAGGAGTGCTGTTTCTTCACCACAGATATATGCACCGGCCCCGATATGTAGAACTACATCGATTCCATTGCCAAGAATTCCCGCAGCGTAGGCATCCGCAATTGCTTGGTTTACTCGGCGCACAACATGTGTGACTTCACCGCGAATATAAATAAATGCGTGCTTTGCTCGGATTGCGTGGCACGCAATGATGCAGCCTTCAATTAATACATGTGGGTTCGCCATCAATAATGGTGTGTCTTTACATGTTCCAGGCTCTGATTCATCGGCATTAACAACTAAGTAGTGATCCTTGTTATCGCCTTGAGGAATAAATCCCCACTTCATTCCGGTTGGGAAACCTGCTCCTCCACGACCACGAAGCCCTGAATCCTTAACAAGTTGAATCACTGCATCTGGATCCATAGCAAGTGCTTTTGCAGATGCCGTATATCCACCATGACGCTTGTAGCCTTCTAAAGTAAAGGAATCTTTTTCATCCCAATGTGCCGAAAGTACTGGAGCTAGCTTTGTCATTACTTGCCCTCTTTCGAAAGTTTCAAGCCAAGCAAAGTTGGCTCTCCGGCCTGAACACCTTCATGTGCAAGTCCATCATTTAATCCTGCAAGAACAGCGGATGCTTCTTTCCATGTAACCAACTTATTAGGACCACGTGTTGGTGGCTTTGGATTTCCGGAACGCATTGAATCAACCAATTCCTTTGCAGACTCAACCGTTTGGTTGTCATAAAATTCCCAGTTAGCCATTACAACAGGTGCGTAATCACAGGCTGCGTTGCATTCGATGTGCTCAAGTGAAACTTTGCCGTCGGCTGTAACTTCATCATTTCCAATACCAAGGTGATCTTTCAGCGAATCAAAAATTGCATCCCCGCCCATTACCGCGCACAAAGTATTTGTACAGACACCTACGTGGTACTCGCCCACCGGTGTTGGCTTGTATTGGGTATAAAAGGTAGATACAGCAGTGACTTCAGCAGCCTCTAATTGAAGAATCTTGGCAATGACTTCAATGCCTTCGTTGGTTACAAACCCAGCTTTTGATTGCACGTAATGCAACAAAGGCATGATCGCAGAACGAGGGCGTGGGTAACGCTTGATAATTGAATCCATGATTTGGAAATCTTCATCTGTGTATGCCATTAGCGATCAACCCCTCCCATTACTGGATCGATTGATGCAACCGCGCCGATGATGTCGGCAACCATGCCACCTTCACTCATTGCAGCTGTTGCTTGTAAATTATTAAATGACGGTTCGCGGAAGTGAACACGGTATGGGCGAGTTCCGCCATCGGATACAACTGAAGCACCGAGTTCTCCACGTGGAGATTCGATTGCCACATATACCTGACCTGCGGGAACATGGAAACCTTCTGTTACAAGTTTGAAGTGATGAATCAATGACTCCATTGATGTACCCATAATTTGGCGGATATGATCCAGCGAGTTACCAAGTCCATCGCCACCCATTGCAAGTTGTGCTGGCCATGCAATTTTCTTGTCTGCAACCATTACTGGTGCACCTTTGAGTTTTTCTAACTTATCAACACATTGTTCGATAATACGAAGAGATTGTTCTAATTCATTCATACGAATTAAGAAGCGACCATATACATCGCAAGTATCTGCAGTTACAACATCAAAGTTATAGTTTTCATAACCGCAATATGGTTGAACTTTACGAAGATCCCAAGGCATTCCAGTTGAACGAAGAACTGGACCTGTGATTCCGAGAGTTGTACATCCTGCTAGATCCAAGTAACCAATACCTTGTGTGCGCTTCATCCAAATTGAGTTACCGATAAGCAACGTTGCGTTTTCTTTAAAGTTTTTGCGCATCAACTTAACGCCGTCTCGAATCTTTGTTAGCGCACCTTCTGGAAGGTCCTGCTGAACTCCACCTGGGCGGATGTAGGCCATGTTCATGCGAAGACCTGTGATCATTTCAAAGATTTCAAGCACTGTTTCGCGCTCACGGAATGCAAAGAACATAGGGCTAATCGCGCCTAATTCAAGGGCTCCTGTACCAAGTGCCACCATGTGGGAAGAAATACGGTTGAGCTCCATCATCATTACTCGAATAACAGATGCACGTTCTGGAACATCATCTGTTATTCCCAAAAGCTTTTCAATTGCTAAACAGTAAGCAGTTTCGTTGTGCAATGGCCCTAGGTAATCCATTCGAGTGACAAATGTTGTTCCCTGAGTCCAATTGCGATACTCCATATTCTTTTCAATACCTGTGTGAAGATATCCAATACCTGCGCGTGCTTCAGTAATGGTTTCGCCTTCTAGCTCTAGCACTAAACGAAGCACGCCGTGTGTGGACGGATGCTGAGGGCCCATGTTTACAACAACGCGTTCTTCTTTCGTGGCACCAATATCTTGAACTAGCGCATCCCAGTCTCCACCCGTAACTGAGAAAACTTTTCCTTCAGTTGTATCGCGCGAAGGTGCGTATGGATCAAATGTTGTCACTTGTAGCTCCTTCTTTCACTAGGAGGCGGTGTTGTTGCACCTTTATATTCCACTGCAATTCCACCGAGTGCGTAATCTTTACGTTGTGGGTGACCTTCCCAGTCATCTGGCATCAAGATGCGAGTTAAACCTGGATGGCCATCAAAAATAATTCCAAACATGTCAAAAGTTTCGCGCTCGTGCCAATTGTTACCGGCCCACACTTCAACTAGTGATGGGATGTGCGCATCACCATCTGCGACTGAAACTTCAAGACGAATTCGCTGATTCTTTGTCATCGAAAGCAATGGATACACCGCATGTAATTCGCGGCCGGTTTGATCAGGGTAATGAACGCCATTAACACCCATGCACATTTCAAATTTCAATGAGTCACGCAAAATCAATGCGACTTCAACTAACTTTTCACGCTTTACATGCAAAGTAATTTCACCACGATCAACAACGACGCGTTCGATTGCATCTGAAAATTCAGGATAAGCACGCTCTAAATCGTCGGCAACATCATCAAAGTAACTACCGTATGGGCGTTCTGAAGAGCCTGCAGTACTAGCTTTTCGTACTAATCCACCATATCCAGATGTGTCGCCAGTGCCTTTTGCGCCAAACATTCCATCAGTCATTACGCAAGCAAGCCCTTCATCTCATGAGTTGGCTTTGCGTTCATAGCGGCAAGTTCAACTTCCTTGATGATTTGAGCACGGTTTGCACCAAGCTTTGTATCATTGATTTGTTCCTGCAATTTGATGATTGCATCGAGCAACATTTCAGGACGAGGTGGGCAACCAGGCAAGTAAATATCAACTGGAACAATGTGGTCTACGCCTTGAACAATTGCGTAGTTGTTAAACATTCCGCCTGATGATGCACACGCACCCATGGCAAGAACCCACTTTGGCGCTGACATTTGATCATAAATCTGACGAAGCACTGGCGCCATCTTGTTTGAAACTCGACCAGCAACAATCATTAAATCTGCTTGACGTGGGGATGCGCGGAAAACTTCACTTCCAAAACGTGCAATGTCATACTTTGCAGCCGAACCAACAGCCATCATTTCAATTGCACAACAGGCAAGACCAAATGTTGCAGGCCACAAAGAGTTTTTGCGCATGTAACCAGCAAGCTTTTCAACAGTAGTTAATAAGAACCCGCTCGGGATTTTTTCTTCAAGACCCATTGTTTAATCCCATTCCAATCCGCCGCGGCGCCACACATATGCATATGCAACAAAAACGGTTGCGATAAAAATTGCCATCTCAACTAGTCCAAACAAGCCAAGAGCATCAAATGACACTGCCCATGGGTAAAGGAAAACGATTTCAATATCAAAGATGATAAAAAGCATTGCAGTTAAGAAGTACTTGACTGGAAAACGTCCACCTTCTGCTGCTTGCGGCGATGGTTCGATTCCGCATTCGTAGGCATCTAACTTTGCTCGGTTGTAACGAGCCGGGCCTGCGAGCGCACCAGCAGCGACCGAAAAGGCGGCGAAGCCAAAACCTATGGCGCCTATCACCAAAATCGGAATATATGGATTGGAGGTCACGGTCGAAATCCTAAGGTCGAATGGCCTATGCCAGTGACCGCTAGCCCTTTTTCCCGCTGTGAACTGCAACAACCCCAAAAGTTAGGTTTTTCCAGGTGACATCATCCCAGCCAGCTTTTTCCATGCGGGCTGCTAAAGCTGCTTGATCTGGCCATGCCCGAATCGATTCAGCCAAATAGATATAGGCATCTGGGTTGGAGGCGGTCCGCTTGGCAATAGCCGGCAATAGCCGCATCAGATACTCCGTATACATGGTGCGAAAAGGGCGCCATGTTGGGTGACTGAACTCAACAACGACCATTCGCCCCCCTGGCTTGGTGACTCGGCGAGCTTCGGTCAGTGCTTTGTCGAAATCCGCGGTATTCCTGAGCCCATAGGAGATTGTGACGACATCAAATCTATCCGCCTCAAAGGGCAGATTAAGGGCATCCGCCTTGGAAAAATTTAGATACGGGCGGGCTTTTCGACCCTGAGCCAGCATCCCCTCGCTGAAATCCGTGGCAAAAACTGTCGCTCCTGCCTTAAAAAGGGGTTCAGAGGAAGATCCAGGTCCAGCCGCAAGATCTAAAATCACCATTCCGGGGTGGGGATCGATGATCTTTGTCGCCGCTTTGCGCCAAGCCTTGGTGCGGCCCAGACTCAAAAGGTCGTTGACTAGGTCATATCGCTTGGCGACCCCGTCAAACATTGCCGCGACCTCATCGGGATCTTTGTTCAAATTGGCGCGGGACATACGCGCATTCTCCCTTGAAGTAGGCTCATCCACAACTTAGGTACATCGAAAGGTTCCCCATGTCGCTATCTGCTACCTCGCTTCGCTCTTCACTTATCCCACGATCAACAGCCCTTTCGAACGCTGTTTTGGTTGTCAGTGGCGTGTTTGGTTTAGCAGCATTGGCACAAATTGCGATTCCAGTTCCAGGATCACCTATTCCTGTCACTGGTCAAACTTTGGGTGTACTGATTCTTGGAACCACATACGGATCAACATTAGGAGCAACAACTTTTGCGATGTATATCTTGGCTGGAATCGCAGGTGCGCCAGTTTTTGCAAATAGTGGCCACGGGTTAGATCGCATTGTCGGAGCATCGGGTGGATACTTAATCGGCATGTTGGTTGCAACCTTTGTTTTAGGACAACTTGCACGTTTCCGTTTAGATCAAAAATTCTTAACTGCACTTCCATCAATGTTAATAGGGACCATAACTACTTTTTCATTTGGACTTATCTGGTTGCACCAATACACAGGAGAAAGTTGGGGCTGGACAATTGAAAAAGGGTTAACTCCTTTTATTGTTGGCGAAGTTTTAAAGATTGCAATTGCCGGAACAGCGCTACCTGCTATTTGGCGAGTTGTTAACCGCAAAAATTCACAACAATGCCACAGCTAACCCCAATCACAACAAATCGCCTTGGCGAGCATTTGCCATTGCTGGAATTACTTCCAGATTCCAACCCTGTTGCGTGGGTTCGAAGTGGTGATGGTTTAGTCGGGTGGGGAACATATGCAACAACAACTGTTAGTGGTCCACATAGGTTTGCAGATGCACGTCACTGGTGGCAAAAACAATTAGAAAAGTTAGCGGTCACAAATACTGTTCACGGCAGTGGAACAGGACCTATTTTATTTACATCATTTTCCTTCTCACCTGACGATGTTTCGGTACTCGTTATCCCGCAAGTTGTTGTTGGCTCTAAGGGCGAAAAGTCTTGGATTACATGGATTGGCTCTGATCCTCAACCGATTCTTAAATCCACACCCGACCATGTTTCGAATGCAGATATGACTTGGGATGAAAATCCACAATCCGATGTTGATTGGAAAAACCGAGTTGCTACGGCAGTTTCGCGTATCCAATCTGGAGATTTAGACAAGGTGGTTTTAGCTCGAGATATCACCGTTACATCAAATAAAGGGATTGATCCACGAGCAGTCTTGAACAAATTAGCCGTTGAATATCCAACAACATGGAAGTACTCAATCTCTGGACTAGTCGGAGCTACTCCTGAACTCTTGCTTCGCTTGTCGCGCGGAATGATTACTTCACGAGTCTTAGCCGGCACAATCAGTAAGACTGGCGATGATGCAAAAGATCTAGCACTAGCCGCTTCACTTGCTCGTTCATCTAAAGATTTAGCCGAGCATGAATATGCGGTGCGATCTGTTGCAGATGCAATTGAGCCGTTTTGCTCATCAACAAATGTTCCTGAGTCCCCATTTGTTTTGCACCTTGCAAATGTTATGCACCTTGCAACTGATGTGACCGGTGCATTAGTTGAAACACTTGCACATACAGATGCGTTTACAATTCTTGAGCAATTACATCCGACAGCTGCTGTGTGTGGAACTCCTCGTCCAATTGCTGCTGCTCTGATTGCTGAGATTGAAGGAATGTCTCGCGGTCGTTATGCAGGTCCTGTTGGCTGGATCGATGCAGCAGGTGATGGAGAACTTGGTATTGCCCTTAGGTGTGGCCAAATAAATGGAGACACTATTCGCATCTTTGCTGGCTGTGGAATTGTTGATGGATCAGATCCCGATATTGAATTAGCTGAAACATACGCAAAGTTTTCACCAATGCGTAGTGCACTTAAATAGAACTAAGCGCCTCCACAATCTTCTTTAAATTATCTGCATTTGCTTCGCGGTCAGGTACATCGCAAACAACAATACTTACGCCAGTTATTGGTGCCTTGATTTCTGCTTCTAACTCTTTAAGAGATGTAATTTGTTTCGCGTTAACACCCATAGCTTGAGCAATCGCAGCTGGGTTTAAACCGTGGGGCGTGCCAAATACTGTTTCAAAACCGTTGACCCCGCGTTGCGGAAGGGTTGAAAAGATTCCACCGCCATCGTTGTTAATCACAAAAAAACGACAGTTAATAGCTTCCTTATTTACTAACCCTGTTAAGTCATGCAGGAAAGAAAGGTCGCCCAGCACTGCAATTGTGGTCTTATGCCCGTAGGCAACACCTAGTGCCGTTGAAATGTTTCCATCGATACCAGCTAAGCCACGATTGGCGTATGTGTACACACCAGCACGAGGCTGGGCAAAGCCTTCAAGATCTCGAATTGGTCGTGATGACGAAACAAACAACGCGGTTCCATCAGGAATATTTGAGGCAATTGTTCGAGCAATTACCGCTTCATTCCACCCATCTAGTGATCCGATCAGCTTTTGCGCACGTTCAGAAACTTTATTCCACTTAGCAATCCATTCATCAGATTGAATAACACCTTGTAGATCTGGTAATTCTGTAAATTTCCGATCTGCCTGACGATCTGAATCCACTGTTGCAAGTCGCTGGTCAACGACGTATGTAATTGGACTTGATTTTATAAAGGCGTTAATTGAACGGGACAAAGTTGTTCGCCCAATAATCAGAACAGATTGTGGAATAAGAGTGCTTCGTATTTCTGGTGAGGCTAAGAAAATAGATGCATGTGCAATTGCATCAGGAAAAGAGAGTGGATCTTCGGTGATTACTGGCCAACCTAAAATCTTTGTAAATGGTGTGATTTCATCAACTGTTAAACCACCACGATCATGTCCAATAACAACAACACCTCGTGCGCCAACTAATCGCAATGTGCCAGGCTTGGTGCGAGCAACAAACTCTTTTGGTGCAACATGGATCTGTGAGAGCCAATCAGAAGAATCATCTGACAATAAAGGTTCATCAAACTGTAAATTTAAATGAATTGGTCCAGTTCGTAAACTATCTAGCGGTAGTTCCATCGGAAAAACAGGGCCATCAATATCTGCAAAGTAACGAACAGCTTTACCAAAAATTCGTGCTTGTTCTGTTGTTTGATTTGCACCGGTTTTGCGCAACATCGCTGGACGATCAGCCGTTAAAACCATCAGAGGCGCATTCGTGTGACTGGCTTCAAGTACTGCTGGATGGTAATTCGCAACTGCTGTTCCGCTGGTACACACAACTGGTACCGGACGACCAGTTGATTTGATAATTCCAAGTGCGAAAAAAGCAGCCGTACGTTCGTCAACGCGCACATGAATCTTTATTATTCCCTCTTGTGATGCCTCAAAAAATGCCAATGACAAAGGCGCATTGCGCGATCCAGGTGAAATTACGACATCAGTAATTCCTGCTTCGATGATCTGGCGAACGATTAATCGAGCTAGCGAAGTTGAATTATTCACTTAAGTAACTCCGCAGTTCGCATGATGCGATTCTTCCACCATTCGTATCGATCTGCACTTACATCTAGGCCATCAAAGTTAGGAATCACATCTCCTATTGCGATTCTTCCATTGGCTATTGGTAATTCAGCAACATTTTTTGCCAGCAGCGAGCCTGTACCAAGACCACAATCAAATTCCATGCTCTCAAATGAAGCCGCCAAAATAAGTCCGTAATTAATTCCAACAGCACTCTCCAAGGCGCTAGACACTACGACAGGTACGTTGTGATGTGCAGCAAGTTGATGTGCTCGCTTGATACCACCCAGCGGTTGCACCTTTAACATCAGATAATCAACAGCTCCAGACAAATCAACGTCAAATGGATCCTTGGCTTTTCGCAGAACCTCGTCACCAACAATTTTTACATCTATCCGCTTTTTTAATTCACGAAGTTCTTCAATTGTTGCGCATGGTTGTTCAACATATTCAATGTCCATAACAGAATTTAGAAAGGTCTCTGCATCATCAACGCTCCATAGCCCATTGACATCAAGTCGTATTGCGGCGTCTGGTCGTAAAGTTCGAACTACATCAAGTCGATGAAGGTCTTCGCTGACATCGGTACCAACCTTTACTTTAAAGGTCTTAACTCCAGGAAATGAGTTAACAATTCTTTCTAAATCTTCCACTTCATTAAATGCCGGAATAGTTCCATTAACCGAAATGTGGGTGCGATATAGCTGTGGTTTAGGTTGGGTCGCAGCTTCGATTGCGCACGCTAACCAGGGCGCAGATTCTGCATCGTCATACTCGAGAAATGGTGAGAACTCGCCCCAGCCATACTCACCCTGAATTAAAGCAACCTCACGAACAGTGATGCCACGAAAATTAGTTTTCATTGGCAGCGCGACTACCCGCAAACTCTCTAGAAGCTTTTGATCCATAATTTAGGGACGCTTTGGAAACTTCCCGAAATCAGGGGCACGCTTTTCTTTATATGCATCGCGTCCTTCTTGGCCCTCTTCTGTCATGTAGAACAACAAGGTTGCATCTCCAGCAAGTTGTTGGACACCAGCAAGGCCATCAGTTGCAGCGTTTAAACTAGCTTTTAGCAAACGAAGTGCCATCGGAGAATTACGTAACATCTCGCGGCACCATGAAACTGTTTCAGCTTCTAGTTCGGCAATTGGTACAACAGTATTTACAAGTCCCATATTTAACGCTTCTTGTGCGTCGTATTCGCGGGTCATAAACCAAATTTCGCGAGCCTTCTTTTGGCCAACATGTGCAGCTAATAATCCAGCACCGTATCCACCATCAAATGAGCCAACCATTGGTCCGGTCTGACCAAACTTTGCGTTATCAGCAGCAATTGTTAAGTCGCAGACAACATGTAATACATGACCACCACCGATAGCCCAACCAGCAACCATTGCAACGATTGGTTTTGGTGTACGGCGTATCTGTACCTGAAGATCTAAAACATTTAAGCGACCGATTCCCTTTTTAGCTAACTTGTCATCGCCGAGATATCCATCATCACCGCGAACGCTGATGTCTCCACCGGAGCAGAATGCTTCTGTGCCTTCTCCAGTAAAGATGATTACGCCAACTTCTTCGTTGTCCCGTGCTAAATCAAATGCTTCGATTAATTCAATAATTGTTTGAGGACGAAATGCATTACGAACCTGCGGACGGTTGATCGTAATCTTGGCGATGCCATCGCCCATTTGATATTTGATATCCACGAAATCTTCTCCGCCGGGTGCAGTCACCCATTGTGGAATCTCACGGCTACCAAAATCGCGCTTGATCGGCTTGCTCACATTTCCTCCATCGTCGTTGCTAGCGATAGCCTACGGTGGCAATGGATACCTCGTCACAACGAAAAATTCTGCGGGTCAGCCCTGCATGCGAAATCTCCCAAT
>CAIJHZ010000032.1 GCA_903820565.1 uncultured Actinomycetes bacterium | reverse complement strand
TCGCCTTCTGACAAAGATGCATCTGAATGAGTGCATGTGTCATCAATTGCAAAGACCTCGTCCCCCACTCGTGCGACGCAAATTGACTTACCGTTCTTTTCAAGCAGAACAGGCTTGCCTTGCGTAAGTTGATCTAGAGCTAAATCAGCCATTGTTGGCCGCCTTTTCTAGTTCGCTATCAATGCGATCCATAATTCGGTTTTGAACGACTTCATTTCCTATCTCTAGAACGATCTCATTGAAAAAGCCGCGAACAACTAAACGTCGAGCATCTGACATGGCGATTCCACGAGACATTAAATAGAACAACTGCTCGTCATCAAAACGACCCGTTGTACTTGCGTGTCCTGCACCGATGATTTCGCCAGTTTCAATTTCAAGGTTAGGAACTGAATCTGCGCGTGCTCCATCACTTAGAAGTAGATTGCGGTTTAGCTCGTACGTATCTGTACCTTCTGCTGCTGCACGAATAAGTACATCGCCTATCCAGACAGTGTGTGCGCCTTGACCTGCAAGAGCTCCCTTAAAATTAACATTTGATTTCGCGTGTGGAACCGCGTGATCAACATGCATCCGATGCTCAAAGAATTGCCCAGCAGTAGCGAAATAAACACCGAGTAAATCAACTGAACCACCAGGAGCCGTGAATTCAACAGTTGGCAGGATACGAACAACATCTCCACCAACAGTAACCGTTACCGATTTGAAGGTCGCATCTTTATCGATGACAGCATGATGGCGCGCTGTGTAGACAGATTTGGATTCAAACTCTTGCAAAGTCACAAACTTCAGGTTTGAACCTGGAGCCAGTGAAATTTCTAAGTCTTCAGCCAAAATAGTGTCAGTTGTGTTTTCAACAATCACAGTTGCAACCGCGTGGGTTCCTAGTGAAATTCGCACACGGGAAAATTCAGCAGTATCTAGAGCACCAGCTGTGCGACCCAAAAAGATTGGCTCAGATACTTCAGTATTTGCCGCAATATATAGGTGAGCCACTGATGGAGAAAAAGAACGAATGCGTTCGATGATGACATCATCACTTGCAGCAAGAGGATCTAAATTTTCACGAGTGAAAGTTACTCCGGTAGGAAGTGCATCCTTTGCGACCAAAGTTGATCGATCAGATTGCACAGATGTGCCGTCATGCAAACCGCGAAGACGTTTGAGCGGTGTGAAACGCCATGCTTCCTCGCGCCCTGTAGGCGTTAAGTAATTAGTTGTTAAAACTGACATTAACCGACAGCACCTTCCATCTGAAGTTCAATAAGGCGATTGAGCTCAAGTGCGTACTCCATTGGAAGTTCGCGCGCAATTGGCTCAATGAAACCACGAACAATCATTGCCATGGCTTCATCTTCATTAAGTCCACGGGACATCAAATAAAACAGCTGATCATCACTGATCTTCGACACTGTTGCTTCGTGACCCATGGAAACATCATCTTCACGAATATCAACATATGGATATGTATCTGAACGAGAAATTGTGTCTACCAATAGCGCGTCGCACTTAACTGTGCTTGCAGAGTGATGGGCACCTTCTTGAACCTGTACAAGTCCACGGTATGAAGTACGACCACCGTTTCGAGCAACTGACTTAGAAATTACAGAAGATGATGTGTAAGGAGCAGCGTGAACCATCTTCGCGCCAGAATCTTGATGTTGTCCTTCACCTGCAAAAGCAAGTGACAAAGTCTCACCCTTTGCATGTGGTCCCATTAAGAAAATAGCTGGGTATTTCATGGTTACCTTTGAACCGATGTTTCCATCGACCCACTCCAT
>CAIJHZ010000031.1 GCA_903820565.1 uncultured Actinomycetes bacterium | reverse complement strand
CTATTAAATCGCAAGCTGTTCGATTGCCATGG
The DNA here is from genome assembly GCA_903820565.1 of uncultured Actinomycetes bacterium. Lineage (GTDB taxonomy): Bacteria > Actinomycetota > Actinomycetes > Nanopelagicales > Nanopelagicaceae > Planktophila. Next base: position 10,036 of record CAIJHZ010000031.1, on the reverse strand, counting down.
AGATCATCTCTAGATGGCGGCGAATACATCTTGAACATGATCGACACACCTGGTCACGTTGACTTCACCTACGAAGTATCGCGCTCGCTAGCCGCATGCGAAGGCGCTGTCCTTCTTGTTGATTGTGCGCAAGGAATTGAAGCACAAACCCTTGCAAACCTTTATCTTGCAATGGAAAACAACCTAACGATTATTCCCGTCTTAAATAAAATTGATTTACCGAACGCACAACCAGAAAAGTTCGCAGCAGAACTTGCGCGATTAATTGGTTGCCAGCCCGAAGATTGCCTTCGCGTTTCAGGAAAAACTGGCGATGGTGTTGCAGATTTATTGGACCAGATCGTTGCTCAGATCCCAGCACCTGTTGGAGATCCAAATGCACCAGCACGCGCGTTGATCTTTGACTCTGTTTATGACGCCTATCGTGGTGTTGTTACCTATGTTCGTGTTGTTGATGGTCACTTGTCACCGCGCGAACAGATTCAAATGTTTTCAACTGGTGTGCGCCACGAAGCACTTGAAGTTGGTGTCATTTCACCAGAACCACTAGCTGGTAAGGGTCTTGGCGTTGGCGAGGTAGGGTATTTAATTACGGGCGTAAAAGATGTGCGCCAATCTCGTGTGGGCGACACTATTACTACCTATAACAACCCAACTAAGACCGCCCTTGCGGGCTATAAAGATCCAAAGCCAATGGTTTTTTCAGGTTTGTTCCCATTAGATGGTGCTGACTTTCCTATTCTTCGCGAAGCACTAGATAAGTTGCAGCTAAATGACGCTGCACTTGTGTACGAACCAGAAAGCTCTGCCGCACTTGGATTTGGTTTCCGCTGTGGCTTCTTGGGTTTGCTGCACATGGAAATCGTGCGCGAACGCTTAGAGCGCGAACACAAGTTAAACCTTATTTCGACAGCACCAAACGTTGTTTACAACGTAACGCTAGATGACGGAAAATCAGTACGAGTAACTAATCCATCTGAATTTCCAGATGGCAAGGTTGCTGCAGTTTTTGAACCAATTGTTAAATCTACAATTCTTGCTCCTTCTGACTACATCGGAACCATCATGGAGTTATGCCAAGATCGCCGTGGAGTGCTTCTTGGTATGGATTACATCTCTGAAGATCGTGTTGAAATCCGTTATGACCTGCCATTGGCCGAAATCGTCTTTGACTTCTTCGATCAATTAAAGAGTCGCACAAAGGGTTATGCATCTTTAGATTACGAAGAAAAGGGCGAAGCCGAAGGCAACTTGGTGAAGGTCGATATCTTGTTGCAAGGTGAAGCCGTTGATGCCTTTAGTGCAATTGTTCACCGCGATAAGGCCTATGCCTATGGAGTAATGATGACCGGCAAGTTGCGCGAACTAATTCCTCGTCAGCAGTTCGAAGTTCCTATTCAGGCAGCAATTGGTGCGCGCATCATTGCTCGCGAAAGTATTCGCGCGATCCGTAAAGATGTTTTGGCTAAGTGTTACGGTGGAGATATTTCACGTAAGCGTAAGCTTTTAGAAAAGCAAAAAGAAGGTAAGAAGCGCATGAAGATGGTGGGACGCGTTGAAGTTCCGCAAGAAGCCTTCGTTGCGGCCCTTGCCACTGATGCCGATATCGAACAGATCAAGGCTGCGCGTAAAGCAGGGCAATGATGCTCTCTTTCTACGTTCATATCCCGTACTGCATAAAGCGCTGCGGCTACTGCGACTTCAACACGTACACCCCTAGCGAACTCCAAGATGGTGCAACCCTAGAAATCGTTAGCAACGACTACATCGATGCGGTCTTATGCGAATTAGAAACTGCACCAACCAATGCCGTACCCACTATTTTCTTTGGTGGCGGAACGCCATCGTTATTGCCAGCTGATGATTTAGGTCGGGTAATAAGTGCAATCAAGGTGCGTAATGGTTTAGCACCCGATTGTGAGATCACACTAGAGGCAAACCCAGATTCAGTAACTGCAGAGAAGTTGTCTCGTTATCTAGAAGTAGGTTTCAATCGCATTTCTTTTGGAATGCAATCCGCAAAGCCTCATGTTCTTGCAGCACTTGATCGAACGCATAATCCTGCAAATGTGGAAAAAGCAATCTCAATGGCCCGCAGCGCAGGGTTTAAATCAATTAGCGTTGATCTAATTTATGGAACACCAGGTGAATCTTTAGATGATTGGCGAGAAACAGTCAGCGCAGCTTTAGCTCTAGATATCGACCACATAAGCGCCTATGCATTAATTGTTGAAACCGGAACAAAGCTTGCAGCACAGATCAAGCGCGGTGATCTGACTATGCCTAACGATGACTTGATGGCAGATATGTATTTATTAGTTGATCAGATGTGTGAAGAAGCAGGGCTTACTTGGTACGAACTATCAAACTGGTCTAAGCCAGGACATGAGTGCCGCCACAACATCGCGTATTGGCAGAACAAGAACTGGTGGGGTCTTGGACCTGGTGCTCATTCACATGTTGACGGCAAACGTTTCTGGAATCTAAAGCACCCAACAACGTATAAACAAAAGCTATTTGCGGGGGAGTCACCGATTTTAGAGAGCGAACAACTAACAGTTGATCAGATGAAGGATGAGGCGATTCTGCTTGGTATTCGTATGCGAGAAGGCCTAGAGATTGCACTCCTTCAGCCTCATGCACTTGAGGTTTTAGCTGAGTATCGCCATAACGGTTTTGTTGAACTACATGAAGATCGCGTCTTACTGACCCCTACGGGCCGCTTGATCGCAGATCGAATCGTGCGAGAAATAACAATCTAGTACTCTTGGCACAAATGTCATCACGTCGTCTTGAAATCCTCCGCGCAATTGTCGATGAGTACGTTGCGACCCAAGAACCTGTCGGCTCAAAATCAATTGCCGATCATCATGGACTTGGGATTTCACCTGCCACGATTCGTAACGAGATGGCTGTCCTTGAAGATGAAGGCTTAATTACCCAGCCTCATACAAGTGCTGGACGCATTCCGACAGATCTTGGATACCGAGTTTTCGTAGACAAGTTAGCAACGGTAAAACAGCTTTCAACTGCTGAGCGTCGAGCAATAGAAACATTTCTTCAGGGCTCGAATGATTTAGAAGAGTTATTGAAAAGATCTGCGAAATTATTAGCAGATATCACTAAGCAAGTTGCTGTCGTTACATACCCAATTATTGGCGAAAGCCGCGAGAAGATGGCGATTTCTGGAACAGCTAACTTGGCACGATCTGGTGAAGATTTAGGTCTTACTCTCTCACCAATTCTTGAAGCCCTAGAAGAACAAGTTGTTATTTTGCGTTTACTTGATGAGGCACGTTCAACGGTACTTGTTCGAATCGGTAGCGAGCAGAACGAGACAAATCTTCAATCAACATCTTTGGTCACAGTTGGTTACGGCGTAGAGTCCGCCCAACATGGTGCAGTTGGTGTGTTAGGACCAACCCGCATGGATTACGCAGGTTCTATTGCTGCAGTTGATGCGGTTGCCCGTTATGTTGAACGATTTATCAATGAGGGTCCATAAGTGGCAGATCATTACCAAACTTTAGGTGTCACAAAAAATGCTGGCACTGATGAAATCAAAAAGGCGTATCGCAAACTAGCCCGCGAACTTCACCCAGATGTGAACCCTGATCCACACACTCAGGAAAAATTTAAGGAAGTAACTGAGGCATACGATGTTTTGAGTGATCCACAAAAGCGTCAGTCATATGACATGGGCGGAAGTAATCCATTTGGTGGAGCAAACTTTGGTGGCGGATTTAGCGACATCATGGATGCGTTCTTTGGTGGCGGAGGATCACGCGGACCACGTCCTCGTACTCGTGCCGGACAAGATTCGCTCATCAGAATTCAAGTTGATCTCAATGAAGCGTGCTTTGGAACAGAACGTGAAATAACGGTTGAATCAGCTGTTGTGTGCCCAAAGTGCACAGGTACCGGTTGTTTAGATGGCCAGCATCCAGAAACATGCATGACCTGTAAGGGGCGCGGCGAAACACAACAAGTGGTGCGATCTGTAATTGGTCAGGTGATGACTTCTAGACCATGTAATGCATGTCAGGGATATGGAAGCGTCATTAAGAGCCCTTGTCGTGAATGTGCTGGCGAAGGACGGGTGCGTAGCCGACAGACCATTGATGTAAAGATTCCAGCTGGTGTTGAAACTGGAAACAGAATTCAGATGTCAGGCCGCGGAGAAGTTGGCGCGGGTGGCGGACCTGCTGGTGATTTATATGTTGAAATTGTTGAGGAACGCCACGAATATTTAGTGCGCGAAGGCGACACATTACATATGGCACTTGAAGTAACCATGATTGCAGCAGCCCTTGGTACAACAGTTACCGTTGATTCACTTGATGGACCAGTGGATGTCAATATAAAGCCCGGAACGCAAAGCGGTACGCCAATTGTCATTAAGGGCAAGGGAATGACTCGTTTGCGCCGTGGAGATCGGGGAGACCTTATTGTTCATGTGGAAGTAATTACCCCAACGAAATTGAGTAAAGATGAAGAAAAGATTCTGCGCTCATTTGCGGATGCACGTGGTGAAAAAGCTAATGAAGCTCATGTAAAGGGCCAGGATGGATCAATCTTTAGCAAGATCAAGGGAGTGTTTCACAAGTAATGTTTACACTCTTTTTCGTCGATGATCTGCCAACGACTATTGGCGGCTTGTACGAATTTGCCAATGATGATGCCAGTCATGCGATAAGAGTCTTGCGTATGCAGGTTGGTGCAGAATTTATGCTCAGCGATGGCAATGGATCATGGTCACACGTAGTTGCAACGGATGTCAGTAAAAAATCAATGCAGGTGCGTATCGTGGAATCAGGTTTTCAAGAGCCACTAGCTACAACTATCACAGTTGTTCAAGCGTTACCCAAAGGCGATCGGGGTAAGGAAGCAATTGAATTGTTAACTGAAGCTGGTGTTGATCGTATTGTTCCGTGGGCATCTGCGCGAAGCATCGGCAAGGGCTCAGATAAATTTGCCATAACTGCTCGTGAAGCAAGTAAGCAATCACGTAGATTTCGAATTCCAGAAGTAACCGATGTAGCAACAACAGCCCAGATTTGTGATGCAATTAAGGTCAGTGATCTAGCAATAGTTTTCCATGAGAGTGCGACAGCAAAATTATCTGATCAGGTGTCATCTCATAACGTTGAGCATTTATTAATCATCATTGGGCCAGAGGGTGGATTAACGGACGAGGAAATCGCAGCTTTCACCCAATCCGGTGCCAAGATTGCGCTAATGGGTCGCCCGATTCTGCGTTCGGCACACGCAGGTATTGCAGCCGTATCAGCTGTGTCGGCTCTTTTGAAGGTATGGTAATTACGTGGCCTTAGATCCCAACTGTATTTTCTGCAAAATAATTGAGGGAGAAATCCCGGCGGATATCGTGTTGCGCAATGAAAACGTCGTCGCATTCAATGATGTCAATCCTCAAGCACCAACCCATGTATTACTGGTTCCAACACTTCACACAGAAAACGCTGCAGGAATCGCCCGTAATAGCGCGACCATGACAGCAGATCTTTTCTTAGCCGCTGATCAGATTGCAAAGGACCGTGGTCTTGACGGGTACAGAACTGTTTTTAACACCGGAGAAGCTGCGGGTCAGAGTGTCTTCCACGCTCACCTGCATCTTCTAGGTGGGCGCGCCATGGCATGGCCGCCCGGTTAAAGATAGATTTACCCTTATATGGAGCGAACGCTGATCACCGTACCTAACGCCATTTCGATGGTTGCTGTTGTAGGTCCGCATGATGACAACTTGCGAACAATCGAAGCTGCATTTCCATCTGTAAATATCACAGTGCGCGGTAATGAAATTACTTTACGCGGCCCACATAACGATTGCGTACAGCTTGAAAATCTTTTTAACGAGATGATGGTCGTTATTCGCAGCGGAAATATTCTGAATGTGGATGCCGTAAACCGTGCGATCGAAATGCTTGAGCACGAACCGGTTGATCATCCAGCAGAGGTCATGTCGCTCAACATTGTAAGCAATCGCGGTCGCACAATCAGACCTAAGACTGCAAATCAGAAGCGTTATGTAGATGCAATTGACGATCACACTATTACATTTGGAATTGGCCCTGCAGGTACTGGTAAGACTTACCTTGCGATGGCGATGGCTGTTGCAGCCTTACAAGCGAAGAAGATCAACAGAATAATCCTGACTCGTCCGGCGGTTGAAGCGGGGGAGAGCCTAGGCTTTTTGCCAGGAACGCTCAGTGAAAAGATTGATCCATACTTGCGCCCATTATTCGATGCGCTGCATGACATGATCGACATCGACACAATTCCTCGTTTGATGCAATCAGGAATCATTGAGGTCGCACCTCTTGCATATATGCGCGGTCGCACGCTAAATGACGCCTTCGTTATCTTGGACGAGGCTCAAAACACGACTCCTGAGCAAATGAAAATGTTCCTCACTCGTTTGGGCTTTGGTTCCAAAATGGTGATCACTGGCGATGTGACTCAGATCGATCTACCAAATTCACAAAAGTCTGGCCTTAAAGTTGTGCGCGATATCTTGCAGGACATTGATGACATCGCATTCCTTGAATTAACCGCTGAGGATGTTGTTCGTCACCGCTTGATAGGTGACATTGTTAAGGCCTATGACAAATTTGATGAAGCGCGCGCAGGATTGCGACCAATTCGCCAACAATGACAATTGAAGTATTAAACACTTCAGGGCAGTTAGTTCCGGCCACTGAAATAAACTCTCTACTCACCTTTGCCTTGTTAGAGCTAGAACTTAATCCTGAATGTGAAATAAATGTTTCATTTGTCGATGATGATTACATGACCGAACTGCACATTAAGTGGATGGATGAACCTGGTACAACAGATGTTCTTTCCTTTCCTATGGATATGCCAGAAACTCCAGGGGAAGCGGTAACCCTTGGTGACATAGTTATTAGTCCAGTTGTTGCAGCTGAACAGGCTGAGCAGCAAGGACATTCAATAGAGCACGAGATTTTCATTTTGGCCACACATGGCTTGCTGCACATCATTGGTTACGATCATGCTGACAAGGCAGAAGAGAAAATCATGTTCGATCTGCAAGAAAAAATAGTGAGAGATTGGCAGAAAGGTTTATGAGCCCCATAGCGATAGTCAGCATCGTTGTTCTGCTTATCTTCGCAGGCTTTTTGGCAGCTTCTGAATCTGCATTGACCTCTATTTCTCGTGTTGTTATTGAAGAGATCGAAGGCAAGCGCGGAACCGCGCTGTTGCGTAAGTACACCGCTCAACCCGCCAGATACTTAAATGTGATTTTGCTAGTTCGTAAACTGTGTGAGTTCACTGCAACCGTTCTATTGGCTGTTATTTTGCTGCGCAATTACTCCAGCGCGCAAGCGATGGCGCTAACAGTTGCAATCATGGTTGTTCTCTCGTATGTCGTTGTAGGCGTTGGTCCTCGTACCTTGGGAAAGCAGCAGCCTCATAAGTACGCCAGATACGGAATTATTGTTGCCTACGGATTGGCATTTTTGCTAGGTCCTGTCACATCACTACTTATTGCAGTTGGAAATGCATTAACGCCTGGAAAAGGATTTCGATCCGGCCCATTTACATCTGAAGCCGAACTCAGAGATCTTGTAGATCAAGCACACGAACGTGGTTTAGTGGAATCAGATGAGCACGAAATGATTCACTCTGTTTTCGAACTTGGTGACACATTGGTTCGTGAATTAATGGTTCCTCGTACCGACATGGTGTGGGTAGAAAAGGACAAGAGCTTGCGTCAAGGATTATCGTTGGCACTTCGAAGCGGATACTCACGAATTCCAGTAATTGGTGATGGCATCGACAACATTGTCGGGATCGTTTATGTGAAAGATTTAGCAAAGCGCGCACTGGACCACCACGAAGCTGAGCAGAGTGAAACAATTGAAAAGCACATGCGTCCTGCAAACTTTGTACCTGAAATCAAGATGGCTGATGATCTCCTAAAAGAAATGCAGAAGAATCAAATTCACCTTGCAATCGTTGTAGATGAGTACGGCGGAACAGCTGGAATCATCACAATTGAAGACATCATCGAAGAAATTGTGGGAGAAATTGAAGATGAGTTTGATGATGGCGAGGAAGAGTTCACCTGGTTAAGCCCTGACAAGGGTCGCGCAAAAGCAACTCTGCACATCGAAGATTTATCTGATGAGTTAAAGATTGAGATTGAAAAAGATGAGTTTGAAGATATAGACAGTATTGGTGGGTTAATGGCGCAAAAGCTTGGCCGCGTACCAATCGCTGGATCTACAATTTCTTGGAATGGTTGGGCGATTACTTCAGAACGCCCACAGGGCCGTCGTCGCAGAATTTCATCTGTTCTAGTTGAGCGCCTTGTAGACGAGATTGAGGACGCTGAGTAACGATAGAATGCGCTCATGCGTATCGTAAGATTTACCCCAGGCCCAGATGCTGGTTTAGGACAAGACCCTCTATTTGGTGTTCTAGAAGATGATGGCGTTATCAGCATCATCAGCGGTGATCCGATCTATTCGGGAATTCAAAAGACAGCGGCAACAATTGCGCTGAACAAGGTGCGCTTATTAGCTCCAATTATTCCACGCTCAAAAGTTGTGTGCGTGGGCAAGAACTACGCAGATCACGCCGCTGAAATGGGTGGGGTCGTTCCGGATGAACCAATTATTTTCTTAAAGCCAAACACTTCTGTTATCGGCCCTAACGACACAATTGTTTGGCCAGAAATGTCAGAACGTATTGATCACGAAGCTGAACTTGCCATTGTTATTGGTCGTATGTGTAAAGATGTTCCAAAAGAACGTGTTAACGATGTGATCTTCGGATACACAATTGCTAATGATGTAACCGCTCGAGATTTACAGAAAAAAGATGGGCAGTGGACCCGCGCGAAAAGTTTTGACACTTTTTGCCCTATTGGTCCATGGGTTGATACAGATTTCATTCCTGGCACTCAAAAGATCACCGCAACAATTGCCGGTGAAGTTAAGCAATCTGCTCAGATTAGCGACATGATCTTTGATGTTCCAACAATCATTAACTTTGTTTCCCAAGTTATGACACTGCTTCCTGGAGATATTATTTTGACCGGCACACCTGCTGGCATAGGTCCAATGGTTGCTGGCGAGAAAGCAACAATGGCTATTGAGGGACTTGGCGAATTAACTAATAAGGTGGCGGGGCGTTAAATGACAAATAAAGTGAAAGTTCGCTTTGCTCCCTCTCCAACTGGTGATCTACACGTTGGAAATATCCGTACGGCATTATTTGATTGGGCCTATGCCCGTCACACCGGCGGAACATTCTTATTTCGTATTGAAGATACTGACACCACCCGCGTAACAGATGAGTACATCAACGCTGCAATCGATACTTTGAAATGGCTAGGTCTTGATTGGGATGAGGGTCCTGAAGTTGGGGGCGATAACGGTCCTTACCTGCAATCACAGCGGTTAGACATCTATGCATCCTGGGCACAAAAGTTTCTAGATCAAAAAGATGCTTATCACTGCTACTGCTCACCAGATGAGTTAGAAGCTGTGCGTGAAGCACAACGTAAAGCCAATGTTGCACCTGGCTATAACGGTCATTGTCGCGAGCTAACCGCTGATCAAATCGCAGCCTATAAGGCTGAAGGTCGTGGGGCTGTAGTCCGCATGCGCATGCCTGATGGCAGCACAACCTTTAACGATTTAATTCGTGGAGATGTTTCATTTGATCACAACTTTGTTCCAGACTTTGTACTGGTTCGCGCTGATGGTTCACCGCTCTACACACTGGCTGTGGCCGTTGATGACATTTTAATGAAGGTAACACATGTACTTCGCGGAGAAGATTTGCTCTCTTCAACTCCGCGCCAGATTCGCGTGTATCAAGCTATGGGTGTTGCACCTGCTGATTACCCATTATTTGCTCACCTTCCCTTTGTCATGGGCCAAGACAATGCAAAGCTTTCAAAGCGAAACGGCGAGGTATCAATTGCTTGGTATCGCGAAATGGGTTTCTTGCCAGAAGCGATCTGCAACTATTTAGCATTACTTGG
>CAIJHZ010000030.1 GCA_903820565.1 uncultured Actinomycetes bacterium | reverse complement strand
GGAACTTACACTCTTAATTTCCAATCTCCATCGTCAAGTTATGCATCTCTTGCCACATTGCCCTTAACATTGCCGCGCAATTGGCCACTCAATATTGTTCTAACAGCACCAACTGTTGGAAAGATTTATTTAGCAGGTCGAATTACAACAGATGATGGCAGAGCCGCTGGAGTAGATGGCAGACCACCAACACCATTTTTCGGAGGCGGTGGAAATGCCGCTGATTCAAATGGGTATTTCAAGTTAGCAGCATTGGCAGGAGCATCTGCTGGTTGGGCTTTTTCTGGCTCATCTAACTTTTCAAATGGCTCGCGATTAGGTTTTTATATTTCAGGCGGACAAACCTTTACATACAACCAAGATTCTTATCTGGATGTAGTAGTTCCGACGACTACAACTCGTATTCGGATTGTTGATCCAAGCGGTAATCCGATTTCTAGTACTGAAGTAGGTGCCAATATTCGCCTTGAGATTGGAGGCTCCGTAGATTCACAAAACGGATCTAGCCGAGCAATGCCTGAAGGTACGGTTTCACTATTTCCAGGGTTAGCAAATTACAAGGTAACCTGGCAATCGATTGCAAATAGCGATGCCAATGGATCAGCCCTTTTCTCCAGAGTTCGCATGACATCGGGTCTGCAGGGCGTTGTCTCTGTTTACTTCTCATCAACTACAAAGTGGAAGCACATCATTACTCAGGTGGTCGATATTCCTGCCGATGGCGGAGACATCACACTGGTTGCTACACCGACTTCAAATGCGCGCGTCATTGGAACAGCAAAATTTGCTGACGGAACACCGCTAACTGGTGGTTACGTGGGAACAGTGACGGGTGTTAATACAGGCTCATATATCGCAGCTGATGGAAGCTATGCCGCAACATTGCCCAGCGGAACAAATCTGAACACTTTTTCAGTCAGCTATAACAACAGGTCTGCCACCGATTATCTAGATATAGATTTTTCAGGAACGCGCACAACAAATATTTTGTATGGCGACTATGTTCAAAACATTGTTGTGCCGACTCCTGTAGTCCAGAAAGTTACAGTGCTAGATCCAGCTGGAAATCCAATTCCAAATTCAAAGGTCTGGATTACGGTTCGAGGTGGCGATGGTTATGCAACGCCAACTTATCCATTGATTGCAGGGCAAAGAGAAATGGGGCTGAACTTTTCGGCCTGGGGCTTTACCGATGCTAACGGCGTAGCAAATGTAAAGATCCCGCAATTGACTACGCCAACATTTTCAACAATCTTGGCAGATCCACCAGCGGGATCAGGATTGCTGCCGGTAACTAAGAAGTTAGAAGTTGGCGGAGGACCGCTGACAATCCAACTTGAACAAAAGTGGGTAACTGGCACAGGAAGAATCACGACTTCGGATGGATTCCCTTTATACGAACCATATGTTTCACCTCTGAGTCGGGCTAATCCATTAGGTTATTTTTCAGGCTCTATCGGGGAAGCTACAAAGTTTTCTTGGCGCATTTCTCCGAGATACCAGGATCAATTCCTTCCTGATCCTCTAGTTGTTTATTTGGGATCAGATCCCAGCGACACAATTATTCCAACAGGTAACTTTGTTCAAAACTTTGTAATCCCCATGAAGTATCACAGAATAAAGATTGTTGATGCCGATGGAACACCAATAGCAAATGCCAAACTTGTACTAACCGTTGGTTCTGATATTGAAACGTCAACGATCGATGTAGTTGTAGCAGCTAATTTGTTGCCATTTTCAGGTAGCTGGACCGGGCGAGCAGTAACTGATGCAAATGGTTGGGCAACTGTTCCAGGTGTTGCG
>CAIJHZ010000029.1 GCA_903820565.1 uncultured Actinomycetes bacterium | reverse complement strand
CACTTAACGCACAAGTTGTTGCAGCCTTCATTCATTTAAGTGATATCCATATTTGCGATGCAGCATCTCCTGCACGTCTTGAATTTCTAGATCGCATTGCAGATCCTGATAATCCTTTGTCGCAGTTAGTCCCATACATCGGCACATATCGCGCACAAGAGTTCCTAACCACCCAGGTTCTTGAAGCCATGGTTACTGCAGCAAATGAGATTAAGCGCGCACCATTAACTGGTGCACCAATTGATGCTGTTGTTATTACTGGCGATGTCACAGATAACGCGCAAAGCAATGAATTGGATTGGTATAAGAGAATTTTAGATGGTGGCGTTGTGACCCCTAAAAGCGGTGATCCACAGCGTTCTGAAGCCTCTCATTCATCTAATTCAGACTTATATGACTCGCATTATTACCATCCAGATGGCCCACCAACAGGCATGCCAGCAGATCGCCCACATGTATTACATAATTTTCCACATTTTAAAGGCGCACTTGAAGCATCAGAGCGTCAATTTATTGCCAAAGGTTTAACTCATAAATGGCTGGCAGTCCATGGAAACCATGATGCTTTGTTGCAAGGCACAGCAGCAACAACACCAGAGCTAGATGCACTGGCACAAGGTTCAGAAAAGTTAGCTGCACTTAAGAACATGGCTGATTTAGCAGATCTATTCTCAGGTTTTGGTGAAGTTGGACCTGCGGTGTATCCAGGGTTAGATCACATGGAGACAAATGAGGTAACAGCTGATCCTCGTCGTGCATTAGTAAAAATGCAGGATTGGGTTAACGTTCACACCAATTGTGGACATGATCATGGTTTAGATGCAGAGCAACCGGAGACTTCGTACTGGTATCGAAACATTGGTGGCGAAGTGCGTTTGATTGCATTAGATACTGTTAATCGTTTTGGTGGGTGGCAGGGCTGTCTACATCGCGAACAGTTTGACTGGCTCTCACATATGTTGGATGAATCTAAAGATAAATACGTCGTATTAACTTCACACCATCCTTTAGAGAATTTGTTTAATGGATATGTGCCAGAAGAAGAAAGTGCACCAGCATTAGAAGATGAAGTCCGTAGACTTCTCGAAAAACACCCTAATGTTGTTTTGTGGTTTGCCGGACACGTGCACGATCACAAAATCACTCAAAGCAAGAACACTGACGGGTCTCATGCATTTTGGGAGATCCGCACTGGCTCCCACATTGATTGGCCACAACAATCACGAGTAATTGAAATTGTGAAAACCACGAACGGCAAAATTGCAATCGGCACAGTGGTCTTTGATCACGCAGGGCCAGTTGTATTCAATGGAACACCAGATGAGTTAGCTGACCCAGTCGCGCTCGCTGGTCTTTCTCGTCTCTTGGCGGCCAATGATTGGCAACGCCAAAATGGTGGACCCTTTGCGCTAGAACTAATGGAGGGCTTACCGGAGGATCGAAATATTTGGCTCTGGGCCAACGATCCCCTTAAATAAGCGCAGATTCCTATAGGCTCACCGCTGTGTTACTTAGCGATCGCGATATTCGCGCAGAGATAGAGACAGGCCGAGTCGGCTGCGAGCCTTTCCATGAAGCGATGATCCAGCCATCATCTGTTGATGTGCGCCTGGACAAGTACTTCCGTGTTTTTGAAAACCACAAATACAGCGTGATCGATCCTTCGATTGAGCAACCAGAGCTAACGCGCGAAGTTGTTGCCGAAGGCGACGAACCATTTATCTTGCACCCAGGTGAATTTGTACTGGCAAGCACCTATGAAGT
>CAIJHZ010000028.1 GCA_903820565.1 uncultured Actinomycetes bacterium | reverse complement strand
TGTACGCACTACACACGGGCGTATATGCACCATGTATTCCGTGGCAAAGAAATCATTAGCGCGACCCTGGCCACGATTCATAATGAAAGATTTATTGTGCGATTGGTGGATCAGATGCGCCAAGCATTATTGGATGGAAACTTTGCTGACATGAAGGCCGATTTCTTAGGCCGCTACACCCACCGAAGTGGTCAAGCCAGGGATTAGTGGCCTTTTTTGATTGTGGGTAGATTCCAATTAAATTTGATCGAAATCTCCCGTACCAAGACCACCACGAGACCGGCTACAGAGACGGAAACCGCTTCATTCAGATTGGCTGCATCTAGAGCTAAGTAAATGACCGCCCCAGATAGGCAGGCAGTACCAACGGTTTCACGGTGCAACAACACTGGCTCTGTCTGGCACATGATGTCTCTAAACAATCCGCCAGAGACCGCTCCGATTAAACCTAAGACTGCAGCTGCAGCCAATGGTGCATCGTTGGACAAAGCAAACTGAACGCTTGAAACAGTTGCAACTGCTAACCCCAAAGTGTCTAGTGATAACGCAAACCGGCCAACAGATTGAGTCTTGCCCATTGCAATGGTGATCATGAATGCAGCAACAATTGGGGCGAACAACCAAGGGCGCTGAACCCACGGAGGTTGCTCTCCCATAAACAAATTGCGCAAAGTCCCGCCTGAAATAGAAGCGACCGCTGCAATAAATAAAATGCCACCAAAATCTAAACCCTTATTGGCGGCAACACTTGCTCCTACTAATGCAAATGCAAAGGTTGAAACAAGGTCTAGTCCAAAGACCAAAAGGTCTAGGTCCATAGGTGCTACTTCTTGAGGGCTAGACGTGCCTCGCGGCGAATAGCTTGTTCGGCAGGATCTGGAACAGGCACTGCTGAGATCAAACGCTTTGTGTAATCATTCTTTGGATTCTTCAAGATCTGATCACGATCGCCAACTTCAACGAGCAAACCATTTTGCATTACTGCAATTCGGTGAGACAAGATGTCAACGACTGCTAAGTCGTGAGAAATAAACAAACACGCAAAGTTCAACTTGCCTTGAAGCTCTTGCAATAGTTCGAGGAAACGTGCCTGAACAGATACATCTAATGCAGATGTTGGTTCATCAGCAATCAATAGATCTGGAGTCAGGGCTAGCGCACGTGCAATACCTACGCGCTGGCGTTGTCCACCTGAAAGTTCATGTGGGTAACGGTTTCGGTAGCTGCGAGGAAGTTCTACCTGATCCAGAAGCTCTTCAACGTTGCGTGCTAGATCAGCACCCTTTGCCAGACCTGCAAGGTACAAAGGCTCGCCAATTGATTCACCAATCGGAAGTCTTGGGTTTAGCGAAGATGCCGGATCTTGGAAAACAATTCCGGTGTGGCGACGAATTGCTGATAGCTGCTTTTGATCGGCGCCAGCGATTTCATTACCAACAACCTGAATACTTCCCTCTTTTACCGGAAGTAAGCCAATAGCTGCACGGCCAACAGTTGTCTTACCAGAACCAGATTCTCCTACAAGCCCAACAATTTCACCTGGATAAATTTCAAGGTTGAAATTCTTGACAGCGGTAAATGCTGGTTGGCGACCACGTTTTGGATATTCAATAGTCACATCAGTTAACTTCAATACAGGGGCAGGCTTTGCATTTTCCTTATAAGGAAGTTCACGCTTTTTTGTTGACCCAAGCATCGGAACCGCACCAAGTAATTGCTGTGTGTAAGGGTGCTGCGGCTTGTTGAAGATCTGATCCGCGGTGCCCTTTTCAACAGTAATTCCATCCTTCATAACAAGGATTTCATCAGCCATATCTGCCACAACGCCCATGTCATGTGTAATCAACAAGATTGCAGAGTTAAGCTTGTCTTTTAGTCCACGCATTAAATCAAGAATTTCAGCCTGAACTGTCACATCGAGTGCGGTTGTAGGTTCATCTGCAACCAGCAAAGCAGGATCACACGCAAGTGCTTGTGCGATCATCGCGCGCTGACGCTGTCCACCTGATAATTGGTGTGGGTATTTAAGAATTGATTTTTCTGGATCTGGAATATCCACCATTGTGATTAATTCCAAAGCTCGAGTATGGGCTTCTTTTGGACCCATAACAAAGTGGTTTCGCAAAGTTTCTACGATCTGAAAACCAATTGTGTACAAAGGGTTTAGCGCAGTCATTGGCTCCTGGAAAATGTATGCAACTTCTTTTCCACGAAACTGACGCAAAACAGAAGACTTGGCGTTGAGCATCTCTTCGCCCTTGACCTTGACGCTGCCTTGCATACGAGCGTTGGATGCAAGTAAGGACATAAGGCCAAGTGCTGTTGTTGACTTACCAGAACCAGATTCACCCACGATTGCGGTGACCTTGCCTGCGGCAAGACCTAAGTTCATATCAATAACTGCTGGGTACCAAACTCCATCTACCCAAAAATCAACATTGAAATCAGAGATTTCAAGAACATTTTTTTCAGTCATTGTTACTCACCAGCCTTATTCTGAAGCTTCGCCTGTAGGCGATCCTTCTTTGTGATTCTGCGTCGTTGACGAGGGTCGAAAGCATCACGTAAGCCATCACCAATAAAGTTAACGCACAGAGCAATGGAAATAATAAAGAACCCTGGCCACCAGAAGAGCCATGGACGTGTTGTAAATGATGACTCGTACTGGCTAATCAAAAGTCCCAGTGAAACATCCGGAGCAACAACACCAAAACCAAGATATGACAGTGCGGTTTCAGTAAGAATTGCACCAGCCATAATCAGCGTAATAGTAACGATGATCTGGCCAATAGCATTTGGAAGAATGTGCTTAAAGGCGATACGTATATTGGAAGCTCCTGCAACACGTGCTGCATCGACGAATTCCATTTCGCGCAATGACAGGAATTGAGCTCGAACTAAACGAGCAAGGCCTGTCCAGCCGAGTAAACCGAGGAATAGCGCAAGAAAGAGGGGACCAACGCGACCAGCCGCCTTACCAATAACCGCTGCGATAATAATTGTTGGCACTGTTTGCAAGAAGTCCACCAAGCGCATCAGAACTGAATCGATTTTCTTGCCGTAGAAGCCAGAAATCGAACCAACGACAACACCGATAAATCCAGAAACTGCACCAATAACAAACATGATCATCAATGAGCGGCGAGCACCATTCATTACAAGTGCAAAGTAATCGCGACCAATGTCATCTTGGCCAAATGGGTGTGACCCTAAACCAAAATTCGAACTTGGATTAATTGAAAATGTTGGACATCCAGTTGCGCCGCCAGGGCAATCTAGATAACGAAGCTCTGGAATATCTTCTACAGTCCATTTCCACCAACCGGGAATACGAATCGGTCCGATTTTTGTATCCAGTGCAGTAATTACAAACACAATAATGCTTGAAAGAGTTACGAGCGCAATAACAGCTGCGCGGTGACGGAAGAAACGTCGACGAACAATCTGACCTTGGCTTAAGCCTTCTACCTCTTTGTTAGCAATGGCATTTTCGCCTCCAGCGAGAATTTCTCCCTCTGTTGCTTTGCGTCCAAATAGTTTCATCGTTACTTACCCAATCTGATGCGAGGATCCAGAGCTGAATACACTAAGTCTGCAAGAAGGTTTCCGAAGATAACCAAAATTGATAGAAGCAAATTCACGCCCATCAATAAATTAAGGTCATATCCATTAATAGCCTTAATTCCAAGAGTTCCCATTCCTTGCCAGCCGAATACGCGCTCTGTAATAACTGCGCCGCCTACTAAACCAACAAATTCACCAACAAATAGGCTGGAAAGAGGGAGCATCATGTTACGGAATGCGTGGCGAGTAATAACGGTTCGCTCATTCAAACCCTTGGCACGGCCGGTACGAATGTAATCTTGATTGAGAACCTCTAATAGCGCACCACGTGAATAACGAATCCAGCCTGCAAGAGAGATCAGGATGAGCGCCAATGTTGGCAAAATTAGGTGAGTAATGACATCCAGATTTTGGATCCAAAAATCGGGGCTTTCCAATTGGTCATTGCGCTGACCGTAGGTAGGAATAGGACGATAATTAATCGCATCTGTTTCACGGTATGCCGTCCAGCTTTGCATTAATCGATCAGCAAATATAAACACACCGCTAACTACGCCAGTTAAAATCGCAGTACGCGCAATCGGCCCGCGGTCAATCTTGCTAAATACATATGAACTTCCATACCCCAAACCGATTGTGATCAGAAGGAGTGCAATGATTAACAGATATGAACCATTGTTTTCGAACAAGCGCTGCAATGGGTAATAGAGAATCACACCAAGGCCGGCCATCGATAGCGCAGCATTTCTTGCTGGCTTATTATCTAACCCAGTTGATACAGCTGTAATTCCTATTGCTGCAAGACCTGAGAGTATGCCAATTAGGATTGGACCAAGCCCAGGCTTCAGGTACCAGTCCGTTAAATCAATTGCCCATAGAACTACAAAATTTGTGGCAAATGCGCCAGCAAAAACGCTCCAGAATCTCTTGCGCTCTCCTCCAAAGAGGGAACTCCAGAAGACGCTGCCCACGATGGACATAATCACCATCCACTTAATCGGGATATTAGGGTCTGCTAAGAAATTATTAAATTGAATTGCCATGAATTCTTTGAGAAGTACGGCAACCCAGAAAATTGGAAGTGAGTAAAGAAGGAATGCTAAGAAAGTCATTCCGTAGTCAAAACGGCTGTATTGGCGAAGAGCTGATATAACACCAAGTGCTAAACCAATGAGCAACGCGGTAAAAGTTGCAGCAAAAACTAAACGCAATGTCGTTGGGATCGCATAAGCAAGTTCTGCTTGAACAGTTGAAGCTTCCCGAGTGGCTCCCATATCAAATTTACCTACAAATATTCCAAGGATTCCCTTTAGCCACATGAAATATCGAATTGGAGGTGGAACATCAAGATTTAAATCACGAGTTAAAGCGATGATTCGCTGTCTAGCGCCATCATCAGTACTGAGACGAAGCTCTGCTAAAGGATCACTTGCATAGGCTGCAAGGTTGTAGACCAAAAAACTTGATCCAAACAAAATCATCACGGATACGCCAATACGGCGCAGGATGTAGTTCAGCATAAAGAGCTCCTTGCAATCATTGTTGGTTTAGCCTCAATAATTCAATTCTAAGAGGCAAATAGTAGCGCGAACGGCACCTGGTTTTTCAACCAAGTGCCGTTCGCATACTACTTTTCTACTTTTTACAGTAGAGGTAATAGCTTAAGAATCAAGCTATTAGTATGACCACTCCCACCAGTTCCAAACAACGTCACTTGAAAGTGGTGACGGCTTGATTCCCTTTAGGTTCTTGTTAACTGCAGTAACTGCTGGGTGCAGGAATACTCCAGATGTAAGTCCCTCGGCGTTAATGATGCGCTCTGCAGCGATAATCGTTGAGATGTATGCGCGGTTATCCAATGGAAGTTGCAATTTGTTAAGAATTGCATCTAGCTGTGGCAAGTTAACACCGTTACGGTTGTTTCCTCCACCAAGTTGGAAGTTAGCATTTGATCCAGCCTGTGTTACTGCTGATGGGCAGTAAGCAAAGAACTGAGCATCGTATGTTGATAGCTGAATCTTTGGAGACCATGAAGCCTGAACATCTCCAACTAGATCGAAGCCAGCCTTGAGTGCGTTTGCCTTAGCAAGTGCGAACTCTGCAGCACGACGTGGGTTGTTACCCGGTACAAGTACGGTGACCTTAACTGGGTTGCTTGCGCTTGCAGTTGGGTAGTACTTACGTACTAGGCGAAGTGCCTTAGCGTTAAGTGCATCCTGTGATCCGATGTAGTAGCTAGATCCGTTGTTTGCAATAAGACGCTCGTAGCCATCAAAGCCAGGGGCGATGAATGTAGAACCCAAGATTGGTGCAGCTGGGTTAATAGGCGCAATCAACTTCTCGTTGATTTCTTCACGAGGAATTGCTAGAAGGAATGCTTTACGTAGATCTGCACCCTTTCCACCATGTCCCTTGAAGAGACCGTTGTAGTCAGGTTGTCCTGGTGCAGCATTTACGCGTGTATCCCAGTGCTCGTAGCAAGCGTTAATTCCACCGATGATGTTAACGTTTGTTAGCTTCTTCAATGCAGCTACAGCATCTGCTGTTGGCTGACCTGAGTAAACGTCAAGCTCACCGTTTGCTAGTGCCTGTGCAGCTGCAGTTCCGTCTGAGATGAACTTAAAGATAACTGTATCGATAGTTCCGCTTAGCTTTGGACCTGAGTTGTACTTAGGGTTGACCTTAAGTGTTACAGATGACTTAGTTACTGCGCTATCAACTGTGAATCCACCGTTACCGACCCAAAGAAGTGGGTTTGTCTTGTCGTCAACCTGAGTGATGTTGTAGTCATTTGACCAAACTTTACCGATTGCCTTCAATACAGCAGTGTTCTTTGTTGTGTATGCAGCGTAGAAGCGATCACGTGCAGCTTCGTTATCCTTAACTGACTGTAGACCCTTCTTTCCTTCTGCCATAAGCACAAGTGTGTGAACTGGTGATGGTCCTGGACCATATAGATCCCAGTTAGCAATCTTCTGCTTGAACTGAAGTGTCACTGTCATCTTGTCAGCTGAAAGAACTGGCAGTCCAACAATGTTGTCGTTGTAAGTTCCACCGTATCCATTTGAGTTGAAGTCTGGAACGTTGTCGCTATCTGGATCTCCAAGGCCAGCAGCCTTTGAGTAAACGTTGCTTGAAAGAACGTGTGACAACAGAAGATCTACTCCGTTGATTGGTGTTCCATCAGACCAGACAAGACCTGGGTTTACTGTGTATGCAATTCGGAAATCTGTTGCAGTGTTCTTTACAACTTTAAAGTTACCGAATGTAGTGTTACGAATAACGTTCTTCTTGTTATCGATGTAATAGAAACCAATACCAGATAGAGCTCCAACCTTGCTATTGATAGTTAGGTTTGTATCTGGAGTGCTTGAGTTAAACGATGTTAATGAGTTTGTATCGTGAATCACGATAGTTGAACGTGTTGCAGCTTGTGCAGGTGAAAGCAGTGAAACTGCTAACGCCGCTGATGCTGCAGCTGCGAGCGCAAACTTTGCGCTACGTGTGAACTTCATATAGATCCTCCTTGAGGGTTTAAGAAAAGCGTCTGTGGAGAGTCGACCTGCCCCATAGGCGCTTTTGGTAGGCAAAGTGTGCCCTAGTGAACAGCAGATGAGCAACAGGCAAACAGTTTGCATAAGCGGGGGTTTATAACGGTCATGTAAAGAAATGGTGTAAACGGAGTGATATTTGGGCTAGCTATGCGCCTCGGCCCGGGCTTGATCTATCGCCTTTGTCGTCAGGCGAGGGGCGGCAAAAATGAAGATTATTACCCCGAAAACTGCTCCTAATAGATAAGGAGTACGAAGTGCCATTTCGCGGGAGAAAAAGTGTTGAGCAATGCTCACAAATGCCCCTCCCAGAAACATTCCTATTGGGATCGAGCCCCACCCAAAAAATCGATAGACGCTATTTACTCGTCCTAATAAATAGGTAGGAATGATGCTTTGGCGGAGCGAAACGGTGATGGTGTTCCACAAAATTGAAAAAAATGAATGGAAAAGTAAGACAACCCACACCACTTGCCACGAACTTGTTGTACCAATAATTACTGCACCAATCGGACCCATTGCAAGTGAGAGCCACAAGGAAGGTCCGCTTCCCATTTTTTCAGAAATCTTTGGGGCAATTAACCCTCCTGCAATTCCACCAACTGCCCCTGCAGTTCCTAATACTGCGAAAACAAAAACAGATGTATTGAGAACTTCTTGTGTATACAAAATTAATGTTGCTGCCATCATAGTTCCCACAAGATTTAGCGCTCCTAAAATAATTGCCATCGGGCGCAACAAATCATGTGACCATAACCAACGATAGCCCTC
The DNA here is from genome assembly GCA_903820565.1 of uncultured Actinomycetes bacterium. GTDB lineage: Bacteria > Actinomycetota > Actinomycetes > Nanopelagicales > Nanopelagicaceae > Planktophila. The sequence continues at coordinate 12,559 of CAIJHZ010000028.1, read as the reverse complement.
TTTGATCTCTGTCTTAAAGTTGATTTTTTCCCGCGGTTTTTCTTCAACTGGTTTGAAACTTCCCGAGATACTTGCGATTAATGCCACTGCCACAAAAAATGTTCCAGCATCAACAAAAAATGGAAGGTAGATGGCGATTCCAATAATAAAGGAACCAAGTGGTGGCCCAATGAAACCATTAGTTAATGACTCAGCAGACCACATCCGCCCATTTGCTTTTTCAAGGTTTTCAGATTCAACAAGACTTGGCATGAGGGTTTGCGCGCTGTTATCTCGTAAGACTTCAGCTAGTCCAAATAAAAATGCCGTGATAACAAGGGTTATATATAAAGGCCAATTTGTTTCTAGATCCGTTATAGATGTCAGATCATTAAGTGAAGGAAGTGAATCCTTGTTGAGCAGGATGATTGCACCAACTATCAGAGTCAAAACGCCTCTCGCCGTATCCATTGCCACAATTAATTTGCGGCGATCAAACCTGTCTGTAAGCACCCCTGCGTGCAAGGTAAAAATCAGCCACGGTAAACGTGAAGCAAAGCCGGCTACCGCAATCAACAATGGTGAACGAGTGACAGCAGATGCAACCCAAGGATAAGCAATCCCAGATATCCCATCACCCAAGTTAGAAATCACTGTGGCGGTCCATAAACGCCAATAGGACGAGCCCAGCTTTTTCGACATGAAAGAACTTTACTGTGAAGGCTTTGCAGTCTCAGCAATATTGAGAAGAAATCCGATTGATAAAATCGCGAGCGTCGTTGCGATTACTCCACCAACATACATAGGTAAGCGCAAGTTGTAGTGGGCAAGCACTCCTCCCAACAACGATCCGATCGGCATCATTCCCCAGACCAAGGTCCGGCGGGTTCCATGAATGCGTCCATATAGTTCGTTGGGAATAACTGTTTGATATGTTGCCATCAGCAAAATATTCCACTGAGATACAGCGAACCCACCAAAGGTTGCAAGAGCTACGAAGATGTAAATATTTGGTGAAAATCCCTGAAGTAACAAGACCACGGAACTTGAAGTTATGCCAAAGGTCATCACACGACTTCTACCAAATTTCTTCGATAATCGTGGAGCCACAAAGGCACCAGCTATTGCACCCAGTCCTTGGATTGTAAGAATCACACCAAAGAGTTGTTTAGGGAGTCCAAGTTCTTTAATAATAAAGAGCACCACTGTTGCCATGCCCATTGAATAACACACGCCAATCGAGGCGGTAGTAACGACAAGCCTGCGCAAAACCTTTTCCTTGTAGAGGTAGCTGATTCCAAACTTCATATCTGCAACAAACTTCTTCTTTTCTTTTTCAACACCTTCATTCCGGACATCTTGTAGATACTTAATTGGTATTGAAAGAGCTAGCAAGGCGGCGACCGCTAACCCAAGGCTGTTGATAAAGAAGGGCAGTGAAATAGCGATGGCGTAGATAAAACCGCTCAACGGTGCGCCAACAAAGCCCTGAATAACTGTCTCTGATATTTGAAGACGTGAATTACCTTTTTCGTAATTATTCTCTTCTAAAATTTGCGGGATCAGGGATTGGGCAGTTGTATCGGCGGCTACTTCACAAACCCCAATGACAAATGAAGCAACAAGCAGCCAATAAATAGACACGTTGTCGGTAGCTATAAGTAGCGCTAACAACCCAACTACAGCGCTTCGCGTGGCATTTGCCCCTGCCAGAATAAAACGGCGATCTACTCGATCGACTAAAACCCCAATTGGGATTGCAAAGAGCAGCCAAGGCAACATAACCATTGCACCAATTGCAGAAATCAATACCGTGCTGTCTGTCAGTGAAATAGCCAGAAGCGGCGCTGCCGCGATCAAAATTCCATCGGAAAGATTGGAAATTATGCTCGATGCCCACATGCGATTAAAGGCTGGACCCATACTGGCAACCCTATCTGACACTTCCAGTATTGCTGACTACATCAAATTAGAAGTAGCTTCTTTGCCTTATCCACCGCTGTATGGCGTCCATCAACATCTAGTTTTCGATACACATTTCGCAGATGAGTCTTCATCGTGTTCTGTGAAATATGAAGTTGCTTAGCTATTGCACTAATTGGATTTCCAGTAGTCAGATGCTTCAAGATCTCAAGTTCTCGGTTGGTCAGTTTCTCTTCAAGCGCGCCGGTATCTGAATTTGAATTCTTAATACGTTCTGACATCTCATGCACCACACTTTCTATGAAGATTGTTGGCTTAGCAGCAGCAGCTTTCACCATTATTGGATAGAGCCGATTTTGACGAACGAAATACTCATGAAAGCCAACCTCTGCCCCTAGGTCAAGGGCGGTTCGCAAGTAGTTAAGTGCCACATTTTCTTGATCGATATTGATGGTGGCTTGATACAAGATCTTGTTAACCCTTTCCCGCGGGGTAGTTTCAGGAAGCTGCGCAACTAAAGCGTGAATTCGTTTTGGATCTGCTTCAAACTTTAAGTTCATTTCGATTTGTCGTACCATCTCAATTTTAGGCATTCGTTGCAACAATTCTTCAGCGCGCTTCCAGTCATTTAAAACAAAGCGTAAAAAGACATCTGTAACATCGATTATCCAACCTAGTTGATTGGGGGTCTGAAGTTGCTTATGTTTATTGCGTTGCGCTGTAAGCTCATCGACTACAGGTGTGATTCGTCCTCGAGTTACTTGGATTCTTGAGCGCATTCCAAAATACATAAAATACCAAGGCCACATCTGTGCCGCCTCGGCTTTTTGTTCAAATAAACTTGAACTCTCAATAGCTTTTTCTAATTGAGAAAGTTCAAGCTGGCATCTAGATAACACCAACATGGCATCAAAGGATCCGGTAATTCCCGAGAAACCATTATTTTGAGCTTGTGCGATTGCAACTGATGCAAATTCTGCTGCCTCAAAAAACCTTCCTTGACACCACAGTGACATCGCTGTCATGCACCCAATGTGATACCCGGTAATTACTTGGTTGTGCTCGTCTTGTAATTCTCTAGCTCGAAGTAGAGATGACTCAACCAATTCTGAATTGTCATAGATGTAGGCAATGTCTGCTTGAAGTCGCAAAAGTGCAATTTTGTCCACATTTTCTATTGATGCAGTCTCAAATTCACTAGCCAATCCTTTGGTTATCATTACCTGAGTACGCTCATAATCACCTCGAGCGAAATACACATGCGACATGACCATGGCAGTTATCTGAGTTAAAAACTCTAACTGCGGGTTCTGTGCAGCAACATAATCTAATTCGGCAGCCATGCCTTCAGCTTTTTGAAAATCCAAGTTAACTAAATGACCAACGACTTGAATCGCTTTTTTCATTACCTCACCATCAGGGCTGTCGTCAGCACCATATTGGGCCCAGCGGATAATTTGATCACCACGGCCAACTGCGGCCATTTCTCGAATCGACAATCGAAGAGTTTCTGTAATCTGTTTGCGATCTCCTGATTGAAATATGTGTTCTAACCCCTGCGCCGGAGAGCCTTTTGAGATGAAATATCTAGCAAGTTTTTCATGAATTACTTTTTCTTGCTTTTTACTATTTGCTCTGAGCTCTTGAAGTACCTCATAAATAATTGGATTGATAGTAAATTTTCTTTGAATCCCAGAGGAAACAGAAACAAACATGCCATCGGTTGCCAATTTGTTAATGTAGGTTTCTGAAAAATCTTGGCCAAGAATAATCGCCGCTACTTCAAGATCGAATTCTTCTACTATCGCAAGCTTCAATAAATTGTACTTATTTTCTTCGTTAAGAGAATTGACAGACTCTAACGCTAAAATTCCTAATGGGTTTGAGGTCTCGGCTATTTTAAATTCACTATCCATTACGCCACGCGAAACATTTTTCGCCATCATTTGAATAGCAGCAGGCCAACCATTGCACTTTATTAAATGCTTCGAAACCTTCCAATCATTGTGGTCCAGACCATTAAGTTCACAAATGACTACGATTTCATCCTGGGAAAACTTCAAATCCTGACTTGTGATTAAACTGAGGTTGCCAAGACTTGCATATCGCGCCAACGAAGTAGCGGGGGTAACTCGGCGTACGATTACAACATGGACATTATTGGGTAAGCTATCAACTAGTGCTTGCGCAAATGGACTTATCTCATCAGCATCGGCAGGCCCATTATCGATAACAAAGTTAAAGTCTTCCTCAACCGCACTAGCTTCACGAACCATAAATCTTATGTAACTATCTGCTGACAGAAATCTTTCACTTTCAAAATCTGTGCCAAAGTTGGGTAGAACATTTCGAACCGCTTGCACAATGTGGGCAAAGAACATTTGTGGTGAATCATTAGGATCTACTGCGCACCAAATTGTTGGTCTAGTTTGAGCTTCAACCCATTCCGCGACAAGTAATGTTTTTCCGTAGCCCGCCGGAGCTGCCACAATCGTGGCTCCTGGCATATTTGTTTCAAATAGGGGAAAAAGATGCTTTCGAGAAAGAAAATTGGCGGGGACAGCTGGGGGTACGGTGCGAGCTAGATTCACACCCGGAACTACGCCACGTTTCATGCTCAAAGGGTGATGGCTTAACCCCCCATAATCAAGGCAGCCTCACCCCTATTGGGGTGATAAGGGGAGGTTATTTCCTAGGGGTTACTACTACGCCAAATTCTGTTTGATCTGATCCGCATGATTATTGGCATGGCGGGTATAGGTCTCAAGCCAACGCTTCAACGAATACTCCCCCGCTTCGGTATGAGTTCCCGTGAGCTCTAATTGCTCAGGCTTTAGGCGCTTAATGATGTCTAGCGATGCCGCGCGAACTGCGGTGAATACTGCAATTGAATTCTCAACTGGTAAATCGGTATAACCAAGGGTTGCATCTTGCGCCCACAAGTTTTCGTCATATCCCTGTATCACTGGATTGGGTTCTGCCACTAAGCGGCGAAGGCGTGCATAAGACTGAGCTTCGCTATCGGCACAGTGGTGAATTACTTGTCGAGAACTCCAGTTTTCGCCATCATTTAAATCCAGCTTGTTTTCAGGCACAGAAGTAGCGATTAATAAGAACTCTTTGGTTGCTGCCTCGTATGCAGAAGCGATCTCGTCAATATTCATTGTTATCGATTGATGACAATCTGATGTGAGTGAGTTTCGATCATGTGGCCATCATCTTCGACCTTGTCGACAAGCAGCACAATAATAATGACTAGCAAGCCGGCGATGATTCCCAGCAGTAAGCCAGACTTTTTATCTACGTTGATCTGCACATCATCCTCTTTCTCTCGATTCTTTAGTGTAGCCCTGGAATCTATGAATGAGGAGGATTAATTGGTTTTAGGCTGGAAACTCACCCTTAACTAAGAAGTACACACGGCGCGCAACAGCAACAGCGTGGTCTGCAAAGCGCTCGTAGTAGCGACCCAACAATGTCAGGTCAATCGCTGACTCAATTGTGACTCCGCCGCCGCTATTAGTGATTCCAATAATTACTTTCTTGTGCAACTCATCCATCTCGTCATCATCTTTTTCAACCTGTAATGCCATGTCTGTATCGCGAGTAGTGATTACTGTTGCAACCTTTGTCGCAAGCTTTTCTGCGACATGTCCCATCTCGGTAAATGCTAAAACTAAATCTCCGGGGATTGCATTTGCTGGGTGACGAAGACGCGCAACCTTTGCAATGTGGTGTGCAAGATCGCCCATACGCTCTAAATCAGCACTCATGCGAAGTGCGGTAATGAGTGCACGAAGATCTGAAGCAACTGGTTGCTGACGGGCAATGATGTCGATGATGCGAGCATCTAGTTCATGTTGATAATCATCAATTCTTACATCAGTTGCTATTACATCTTCTGCAAGATTGAGATCGGCTGAGAGCAGCGATTTGGATGCCTTAACAATTGATTCTGCAACCATGTTGGTAAGGTCCACTAGGGATTGCGAAACTCCGTCTAGCTCGTCCTGAAACGCTGATCTAATAAGGGCCATGGGTGCAACCTAAGGCTCAATGATTAACATACGCAAACCATTGGGTTAACAGGCGGTAAACTGGGGTTTTACCGCGATAGAGTTTCTATATGAGGTTAAAACGCAGGGTTATCGATGAGGCTTCAGACCCTCGCCTGCTGCCTGACATGCTGATCAATACCCTCAACAATCTAGATGGGGACGCGCTGGTTTTAGCCCCCGGAGAACAACCGATCTTTGCTTCATCCGGCATTGAGCGCTTAGGAATTTTAAAAGATGGACGGATAGATAGTCCCGAGCTATTAGCCGCAATAAGAGTAGTACGACGTACAAATACAAAACACATGGGGCGCATAGATATACCACGCGGACCAATCGGTGAAGGTATTCATGAATTAACGGTCAATGTATTTCCATTGACTGAAGGCGACCTTGTAATTGTTTTGATTTCAGATGAAAGTGAAGCTCAGCGTGTACATGAGATTCGTCGCGACTTTGTTGCAAATATTTCACATGAATTGAAAACTCCTATCGGTGCTCTTTCTCTTTTGAGCGAAGCAGTTTTGGGAGCAAAGGATGAACCAGAAGCGGTCACAATGTTTGCCACTCGCATGCAATCTGAGTCAAAGCGCTTAACCGATTTAGTTCAGGAAATTATTAATCTTTCGCGCATTCAAGACTCTGATCCGCTGCAAGTAGCAGACGAGATTGAGGTCGGATATTTAGTCAAAGAGGCGATTGATCAAAGCCAGATCAATGCTGAAAATAGGCACATCACAGTTACATTTCAGGAAGAAAAGAATTTGTCTGTCTGGGGTGATCGCGATCAATTGACGATGGCAGTCCAAAATTTAATAGATAACGCGGTCAATTACTCACCAGAAAATACCAAGGTAGCTGTAACTAGCAAGCTAGTAGATGGAATTGTTGAAATCTCAGTAACCGATCAGGGAATTGGTATTCCAGAATCAGATTTACTAAGAATCTTTGAGCGTTTTTATAGAGTAGATCCAGCCCGGTCACGCCAAACTGGTGGCACAGGCTTGGGTCTTTCGATTGTTAAACATGTTGCATCAAAGCACGGCGGAGATGTAAAGGTATGGAGCGCAGAAAATATCGGAAGTACGTTCACTTTACTTTTGCCCATTTATAACAACCAAGCGGAGGCCAACTAATGCCCAAGATTCTCATCGTTGAAGATGAAGCATCATTTTCTGAAGCACTCGCTTTTCTATTAGGTAAAGAGGGATTTGAGACCTTAGTAGCCGAAGATGGTCGTAAGGCGCTAGAACTGTTTGCAAAAGAAGGCGCCGATTTAATTCTGCTTGATCTTATGATTCCTGAGGTTTCAGGCGTAGAGGTATGCCGAACAATTCGTACAACATCGCAAGTACCAATAATCATGTTGACTGCAAAAGATGCTGAAATCGACAAGGTTGTAGGACTTGAACTTGGTGCGGATGATTATGTAACTAAGCCTTATTCATCTCGCGAATTAATCGCCCGCATCAAAGCTGTTTTACGCCGTGGTATTTCTGATGATGGCTCCATTCAAGATCAAGATCTCATGGAAGTTGGCCCTGTAAAGCTCAACATCGGTAAGCATCAGGTGTCAGTCAATGGAACACCTGTTTCGCTGCCGCTTAAAGAGTTTGAACTACTGGAGTTCTTAATGCGCAATTCTGGCCGCGTTCTCACACGCTCACAGTTAATTGATCGCGTGTGGGGCGGGGATTACTATGGCGATACAAAGACTTTAGATGTTCACATTAAGCGTCTTCGTGCCAAGATTGAAGCGGATCCTGCAAATCCTGTACTAATTCAGACTATTCGTGGGCTTGGCTACAAACTAGAAAATATCTAATTCACCATAGACTCAAACAATGGTGGTGCGGTGGTCGCAAACGGTAATTAAGGCCCGTGCACTTGTCCTACTCATCTGGATTGCCATGACCATATTTGGGTTATTTGGAGCTTCACACCTTGATCAATATCTGACAACTTCATTAACTGTACCTGGTAGTTCATCAGCTGCCGCAAATGAAATTCTCAATGAGAAATTTAATGAAAACTCTGAAGGCACCTTCACTGTGATGTATAAATACAAGCAGGCAAGTGCCCAGCAAATTGCCAGCTTCAAAGCATCAGTTGCACAAGCAGCCCGTGTTATACCTGGTTCAGAAGTAACTAACGACAAGGCCTTTGCCGGAAACTTGTACTCAAATATCGGCACGCCTTTTGATCTCAAAGAAGCCGCAACATACACAAAGGCGCTGCGCAAAGAACTCAATGCCCAAGGCCTGATCGGGGCTTTAGTCACTGGTCCCCCAGCTATTGAAAGCGATGTCGTACCAATTCTTTCTAGCGATCTTCGAAAAGGTCAGATGATTGCTGTGGCACTAGCAACTGTGTTGCTCGTTGCAACGCTTGGATTTTCATGGGCAGTGTTAATACCGCTGCTTTTTGGTTTAGCAACCATCTCAACAACTCTTGGAATTATTTATCTACTCGCACAAAAATTCTTGATGGTTCTCTACGTTCCGAACATTGTCGAACTCATTGGCTTAGGTCTTGCAATTGATTACTCACTACTTATGGTTCATCGATATCGCCGCGAACAGACCCAAAATCAGGATCCAATTGCACAAACAATGAAGACTGCGGGTCGGACAGCAGTGATTTCAGGCATCACCGTTGCATTGGGATTAGCAACAATATTGTTAGTTCCTGTTCCATTTGTGCGTTCCATCGGCCTTGCGTGTTTGATTCTGCCAACAGTTTCAATTCTGGCAGCGATCACCCTTCAGCCAGTACTTCTATCTATGTTTGCAGCAACTCCAAGAGTTGGTTTTAAAGGTGTTCTAGAGTATTCATTTGATCGACTTACCAATATCGCAATCGCAAAGCCTCGAAAAGTGCTTGCATTAACTCTTATCGCTCTTTCGATCCTGATGTCTGCTCTGGTGTGGTTCCAAATAACTCCTAGCTCGCTGAGCGCAATTCCCGCCAATCTAGAGTCTTCACAAGCCATAAATACCGTAACGGACAAGGTCGGAGTTGGAGTTATCACTCCCAATGAAATAGTTATCGATCTTGGCACACATGCTGGATCCCCGGATATTGCTGAAATCCGTTTTGAGTTTGCCAAAAAATTAGCTGCAAATCCAGAAGTCTTCTCGGTCGCAAGCGGTGAAAAGTGGCCATACATCGATGCTTCAGGCCAATTTCTGCGAATCTACGTTTTTGGACGGCATGATCTTGGCTCAAATGAAACGAAGCAATTAGTCAATCAAATTCGCACAACATATATCCCTAACTCTGGATTTCCTGCAGGGACAAAGATCTACCTAGGCGGAGCACCTGCACAAGGCGTGGATTTGCTTGATGCAATTAAATCCTCTTTGCCGTTGATCATTTCTCTAATTGTGTTGATTACATTTTTTATTCTTCTAATGACTTTCCGATCAATACTCCTAGCCGTCAAAGCCATCATCCTTGACCTAGTTTCGATAGCAGCATCATTTGCAATTCTCGTTTTAATCTTTAAATTTGGGATTGGGACATATCAGCTTGAGCAACTTGAGGCATGGTCACTAGTACTTCTCTTTGCGATTTTGTTTGGCCTTTCTATGGATTATGAAATTTTTATAGTCTCCAGAATGCGCGAAGCGTGGGATCGTGGTGCCAGCAATGAAGAAGTAATCCGCGAAGGGATGCGAAATTCTGGAACGGTCGTAACTGCAGCCGCACTGATCTTTATTACCGCCCTGACTGGATTAATTTCTGGTCGCTTTGCTGGCTTACAGCAACTAGGCATTGGGCTCGCCGCTGGTGTTCTAATCGATGCAACAATCATTCGTGGACTGTTGTTGCCAAGTGCCATGGTGTTACTAGGTAAATGGAATTGGTGGCTGCCCCGACAAGAGAAAACCCCGTCTCGCACCTAGGTACTAGACAGGGTTTTTGACCCTCGAAAGTGTTTACTTTACGATCTTAATTGCAAAGTAAACGGTTGGAATTTGATAGCCAAGTGCTAAACCAGGCAGATCATTTTCCGATGTCAGAATTGGCACCATCCCATAAGGAGTATTAGCAAAGGATGGTTGCTGTGTATAAAGCAATGGTCGCATGGAAATAATGTGTGTTCCAACGCCTCCCAAAGCCTTTAAGTGGACTACTAAATATCCATTGGAATTGAACCCACAGCCATAGCCAACATAACTATTGTCATAGGCAACGGCCAATGTGTTATCCATTTGTGTCCACCCAACACCTTTTAGGCTTAAAGTGAACTCTTCGCCCTCTTTAAATGTGTAGGTAGGTATTCCTTGACCACCACGTTGGAATGCATCAACAGAGCCGGATAGATCTGCCTTTGCAACACCAAGTGTTAATACTTTTCCGTTCTTATCAAGAAGTGGTTGAATGCTTTCTTTCACATAAAACACTTGCTGAGCTTCAACAACATCACCCAATTTGATTTGAATGACGTGATATCCACCTAAGTGATCTGGGATGGTGACTTCTTTATTGACAGTTCCATCTGTTACATCAACTGTTCCAAGTGGGATCGGGTTGTAAACCCAGCATGTACCTGTTGTGCAGTTAACGCGATTGCCGGTCACTGTTGACCATACGATTGTATGAATACCTTTTGTTGGAATTCCTGAAACGCTGATCGATGTTGTACTACCCACAACTCCACGATCTGGTGAAAGGCTCATGACCGCATTGGTCGCAGGATCAAGTCCAATGCTGGCCAAAGTTGTGCGTTGTGAAACTGTAGGTGTCATTAGTTTTGGATAGATCACATACGGCTTGAATATTCCGTTGTCCTTAGTGACAGTAAATGTACCCATTTCACTGTTTGCGAATGGAACAGGCGATTGCATTGCATTGAGATATGAAAAGCTAATTGCTTCGTTAGCTTGAATGTAATGCTTTCCGACAGGTCCTGTTGCAAGAATTGTTGTTGTAGCAGTTCCACGTGTCCAACGAGCTTGCATTGATCCTGTGTATTTACCGTCGTAATACATCGCAGATCCTGCTGCATAGAGTGAGGGACCAAGGCCTGTGTAAGTAATTGTGATTGGAGTTCCAATAGGTCCACTTGTTGGTGAAATCTTTAAAGTTCGTGCAATTTGTAGACCACCGTGGGCAAGGGCGATGTTCTCATTTACTGCGTAAATATCATGAACGCCACCAAAATCTGATGGAACCTTCGTCTTATACACAAACCCACCTAGGGCATCAGTTGAAATCGTTGCAATGACGACATTGAATTTTGTATAAGAGGTACCCATGTAATTAACTGTGTTGGGCTGAACATCTGCAATCCAGGTTGCATCACTTGTCGACCAGGTAAGAGTGACAGGAGTGTTTCCTGGCAAACCCTTTCCTGTGATCGTAATTGCATCCCCGAGTACCACCTGATTTGGTGTTACTTCAAGATTGACCATAGTTGCAGGCGTCGTAAAGGCTTGAGCATTTAATCCAGTAAATGGAAGTGCGGCCCTTACGATTTCTTTTGGAGCTACCAGTTTAATTGGATTATCTGCAGCATGAGCAGGAGTAATGAATCCCAAAGCTAGGACTAGCACCGCTCCTACTCGCACAACTGTATAACTTTTTCGCATTTTCTCTCCGATCGTAACGTTACCTAATTTTTACTTTGTGGCAACTGGTGCAGCAAACAAACTCAATTGCGAAGTTGCAGTGAAGTTTGAAGACCAAGTTCCTGTTGCACCTTTTAGCGGTACTGACAAATTAACGGTGCGGTAGTAGCTAACGCGCTCGTAAACGGTACGTCCTGAAGCATCCAGAACACGCTTTCCGTTATCCAATTTAGGGGTTAGCTTTGTAGAGAGCACCTTCATTGTGTTTGAATCTTTGGCAATCATTGTGATCTTGTAGTTGATTACCCCGATAGTGCTGTACAAAGGAGCTGCGCCTGTTTTTAATACAGCGGTCCAGAATGCGACACCACTATGGTTTCCATAGGCCATTGCAATTGGATCCTTAATTCCAGCGATTTCGATATACGCCTTTGAAGTGTTCGCAGAATCCAAAACTGCTCCGCCTTGGTCTGCGTTATTGGCATACACACGAAACACGATTGTCTGTCCAACCATAAATTCGTTCATGATTGCGCAACCATTAAAGCGAGGAGCTAGCGCACCAGTTGAACCAGTGGCTAAAACAGTGTCCACATATATATGAATAGGCGAAACTATTCCTTGAACTGGAACACCAATCTTTACGTTTAAAGTATTGCTTGTCGCTGATGCGAAATTAGTGGCATCGGATGGAGTAAATACACCTGTTATAACCGTTGTGCCTGAGGCCGCTGGGACCCAAGAACATTTAGCAACAAAGGGAGTAACAGTTGTCGTTGGAACAGCTCCACAGCCGGTTACAACTTTCCCATTCACGGAAAACGCTACTGATCCAGCTGCACTTGCTGTTCCGTTTATTACGATGGGACCTAGGTCAAAAACTCCGTTGCCACCAGACACTATTAGCGTTGAGGCGACTGGCTCTGCATAAGCAGCTCCACCAGTTACGGCACCGCCAGCAATTGCTAGTGCTGCAATCGCTATTCCTGACATTACTTTTCTCATTATTACTCCTTAATTCGATTG
>CAIJHZ010000027.1 GCA_903820565.1 uncultured Actinomycetes bacterium | reverse complement strand
CCCTGAGGCTGCGCAAAAGATCACTAGCCGTCTATCACGTGTGCAATCCGTGATTGCTAAGTTATCTGGCTTACGTCAGCGCGTAGAAGATCTCTCTATTCTTTTTGAATTAGCCGCCGGTGAACCAGGTGGAATTCAAGATGCTGAGAATGAGTTGGACGCAGTTAAGAAATCTGTTGGTGAATTGGAAGTTCAAACTTTGCTCAATGGCGAGTATGACGATCGTGATGCATTGATCACTATTCGCTCAGAGGCAGGTGGCGTAGAAGCTGCCGACTGGGCAGAGATGATCATGCGCATGTACTTGCGATACTGCGAGCGTCATAACTTTACAGTTAACGTTTTAGAAACATCGTATGCAGAAGAAGCGGGAATCAAATCAACAACCTTTAAGGTTTCCGCGCCATACGCATATGGCACATTATCGGTTGAACAGGGCACACATCGCCTAGTTCGTATCTCGCCTTTTGATAGTCAAAGCCGCCGTCATACTTCTTTTGCAGGAGTTGAAGTTGTTCCAGTTGTTGAGCAAAGTGATCATATTGAAATTGATGAAAAAGATATTCGCGTTGATGTGTATCGCTCATCAGGTCCTGGCGGGCAAGGTGTTAACACCACAGACTCTGCGGTGCGTTTAACGCATATTGCAACGGGGATTGTTGTTTCTTGTCAGAACGAGCGCTCCCAGATTCAAAATAAAGCAACAGCCATGGCTGTCTTGCAATCCAAGTTATTAGAACGTCGCCGCCAAGAAGAACAGGCAAAGATCAATGCGTTAAAGGGCGATAACTCGGGCTCTTGGGGAAATCAGATGCGCTCATATGTTTTAGCGCCGTATCAAATGGTTAAGGATTTGCGCACAGATTACGAAACCGGAAACACATCAGCTGTTTTAAATGGCGAAATCGATGAGTTCATCGAGGCTGGAATTCGCTGGCGCCGCAGTTCGTAATTGCTGAGAAAGTGCTAATCTAATTTTCTAGCTAAGCAAATCCTCGAAATCCTGGTTCTAAGGATTGATACGCCCCTACAAGGATTCGAACAGCCGGGACAAAGATACGATTTCTTAGAATTCTTACCGTCGAAAATTATCTGGCAGCACGATTTCAGCCAATCTCACACTTTCCTCAGGCTCAAACCCGCGTTAGATCCAACGATTTCAGGCAGCCTTCCATAAACTAAGCGCAGGTCGAAGGTGGTTCCCCGAACTCCACCCCGCAGATGCAATGGGAGATTTAATGATTCGCTTTGAAAATGTCACCAAGGTTTACTCTGGTCAAGAGCGCCCAGCCCTTGATTCTGTAAATCTTGAGATTGTAAAAGGCGAGTTTGTATTCCTTGTAGGTCTTTCAGGTTCAGGTAAGTCAACCTTCTTGCGCTTGGTTCTTCGTGAAGAGCGTCCAACATCAGGCTCGATCCATGTTGCTGGAAAAGATTTAGGAACACTGGCAAAGCACAAGGTGCCAGAGCTTCGTCGTTCTGTCGGAACTGTTTTCCAAGATTTCCGTTTGCTGCCAAACAAAACAATTAGCGAAAACGTTGCATTTACATTGCACGTTCTTGGATATTCACAAAAGGAAATCAACCGCGAGGTTCCAGAAGTACTAGAGCTAGTTGGCTTAGAAGATAAAGGCGATCGTCTACCCTCTGAAATTTCAGGTGGTGAGCAACAGCGTGTAGCTATTGCGCGCGCTTATGTTAGCCGCCCACCAATTTTGATTGCAGATGAGCCAACTGGAAACCTAGATCCGGCAACTTCTGTTGGCATCATGAAGTTGCTTGACCGCATTAACCGCGAGGGCACAACAGTATTGATGGCAACACACGATGCTGGCATCGTTGACCAAATGCGCAAGCGCGTTATTGAACTTGATGCAGGACATGTAATCCGCGACCAGGTTCGTGGCGTTTATGGGTACACGGGCTAAGGGATAGAGGAGCAGACATGCGCGCACGGTTTCTTCTTAGTGAAGTTCGAATTGGGCTTCGTCGTAACTTAACAATGACTTTTGCAGTTGTTGTTACGACAGCTATTTCATTGTCATTGCTTGGTATAGGGCTTCTTTCAAATGCCCAGGTCGGCGCGATGAAGGATTATTGGTATGACAAGATTGAAGTGTCAGTTTTCTTGTGCGGAAATCTTTCAGACTCTCCATCTTGTTCAGCAGGTGTTGTAACAGCTGATCAGCGCATAACTATTCAGCAGGATCTTCAAGATATGAGCGTTGTTGATAGTGTTTTCTACGAATCACAGTCTGAAGCATTTAAACGTTTTCAAGAGCGATTTAAGGATTCAGCAATCGCGCAAAATGTGACTGCAGATCAATTGCCAGAGTCATTTCGAGTAAAGCTAAAGGATCCAACTCAGTTCTCAGTAATTGTTAGCGCCTTTAGTGGTCGACCAGGCGTTGATATCGTTCAGGATCAACGCACAATTCTCGAGAAGTTCTTTAAATTACTAGGTGTGCTTCGAAACGGTGCCTTAGCAGTTGGCTTTGCATCAGTATTAACGGCGGCACTTTTGATTTCAAATACATTACGTATCGCTGCATATAATCGTCGCCGCGAAACCGGTGTGATGAAGCTTGTCGGTGCATCGTCATGGTCAATTCAACTTCCATTCTTGCTAGAAGGTGTCATTTCAGCTGTCATCGGTTGGGCCCTGGCGACTGGATTACTTGCGGGGTTAAAGACTGTGATTGATTCAAATGTTGCCCCGCTTCTTACCTTTACTAGATTCTTTGGTTGGGGCGAGGTTTGGATCGCATCTGCTTGGTTATTAGCAACAGGCTTAGTCGTCTCCATCGTGGCCTCTGTAATCACGCTTCGCCGTCACCTCAAGGTCTAATTCCAAGCAACCTGGTGCCTCTGATTGCTTGGTAGTGAGAGAATTGAGTCCTGCAATCCAATTGTTGGATGCACTCAATTAAGGCGGTGATGCGGCATGGTTAAAGAGGTAGGCCGCAAGGTCATTGCCCAAAATAAAAAGGCTCGTCACGATTACTCAATCGAGGATGTGATTGAGTGCGGATTGGTGCTTACCGGTACTGAAGTTAAGTCACTTCGTGCTGGCCGCGCATCCCTAATTGATGGTTTCGCTATGGTCAATAATGGTGAACTGTGGTTAATGGGTGTTCATATTCCTGAATACACAGAAGGAACATGGACTAATCACACTCCACGTCGTGATCGAAAACTTCTTGTTCACAAAAATGAGCTGAACAAACTTATTGGCAAGTTGAAGGATTCAGGAACGACCCTTATTCCGTTGCAGCTGTACTTCAAAGATGGAAAAGCCAAGGTCGAGATCGCAGTTGCTAAGGGTAAAAAGGCCCATGACAAGCGCGAAGCGATAAAGGAGCGCGAGGCCGATCGTGAAGTTTCACGGGTTGTCTCGCGCACTTTGAGCGGTAAAGCAAGTCGAGCATCTGCAAAATACGAGGATTAACACCTTCTCGCATTCCTGATTTACACTTACTTCACCGCCGCTTCGATACCTCAATTTTTGAGGCAACGTTGCGACGGCGCAGAAAGTGAGAGTTAATATCTCTCCCTTCTGTTGCAGTAATTGACAATTAAATAGGGGATAAGAAATACGTTTCTTTTTCTCCAAGTTGTAAGTGTGAAAGCACTTTAAATCTTGGGGGTGAACGGTCTCGACTTTGGATGTTGAGGCAGGGGAAGCGGGCCGAGGAAGCCGGAATGATCTCGTTAACCAATAATCCGTGCAAAAAAATAAATGCAGACGTTAAATCGT